>PXDL01000471.1 GCA_003566395.1 Balneolia bacterium
CATAGTAAAAATATCAGGTTAAACCTGATTTACATGATACAAAACATAATAATACGGTATTCCCCTAAAACCCGGCTCTTTGCAAAGTCTTCTAATCCTGCCACGCGCCTGCATCTCAACAAACCGAGAGAATTGTCTGAGTGCCGCTCACTATTTGTTGGGGTAGTTTCCTAAACCGACATAATTTATCAACAGATAAAGCAGCCGAATCAAACCTACCCCAAGACTCGCGGAAAGTGTGTTTTTTTTGTATATTTGCGCCTTCACATCCAACCACAAAGGTTGGGGGTGCTTGCATTCGCGAGCTGAGATCATACCCCAAAACCTGATCCGGATAATACCGGCGTAGGGAAACCTTGCTGTCGTCCCGTTTTTGTATTGACACTCACGGACTCATTCAATACGGCAGCTTAATCGTTCTCATCGCATGACAAAGCACCTCCACTAATGTTTCATAAAACATTTTCGGAGGACACATGTCTTTTCAAAATTTCGCCTCAGGGCGTTTTCTGCCGGATTCCGTTCCGGTTATCCACCCATCCCTTCCTTTCATTGCAACAACGGCCATAGCCCTTTTCTTGCTGCTGTCCGGTACGTCCGTATTTGCTCAGACTACCGTTACCGGAACCGTGAAAGACTCCCGGACGCAGAATACGCTTCCGGGCGCTTCCATCATCCAAACCGGTACAACAACAGGCACCACCACCGACCAGGACGGCCAATTTGAACTCCGGCTTGAAGCCAATGCTGCTCTGCAGATTGAGATCAGTTATCTGGGCTATCAATCCCGTCAGGTGCGCATCCGGTCGGGACAGACCCGTGATCTCACCATCTATCTTGATGCTGCTACCTATGTCAGCGACGACGTGGTAGTGGCAGGGCAGCGTGTGGATGAATCCACGCCCATGAGCTACACCAACGTTACGCGTGAGCAGATAGAGGAGCGCAACCTTGGTCAGGACCTCCCTTTTCTGCTTCAAATGGAACCTTCGGTACTTTCAACGTCAGATGCGGGAGCAGGAATAGGCTACACCGGCATCCGGATTCGCGGTGTGGACCCAACCCGCATCAACGTAACCGTAAACGGCATACCGCTTAATGACTCCGAATCCCACGGAGTCTTCTGGGTAAATATGCCTGATTTTGCCTCATCTATCGAAAATCTGCAAATTCAGCGGGGTGTGGGCACGTCCACCAACGGGCAGGCCGCTTTCGGTGCCAGCGTAAATATCCAGACCGGAAGCCTCAATCAGAACCCCTATGCCACCGTTACCAATGCCTTCGGCAGCTACAACACACGCAGACATAATATTCTGGCCGGAACCGGACTCCTCGACAACGGCTGGTCGTTCGATGCCCGTCTTTCTCATATAGAATCAGACGGATATATAGACCGCGCGTTTTCGGATCTTTCATCCTACGCCCTCACGGCAAGCCGGTACGGAGAGCGCAGCCTGCTTAAGTTCAACATACTGAGCGGAAGCGAACAGACCTATCAGGCCTGGAACGGAGTACCGGAATCGGAACTGGACGACAACCGCAGAATGAATGAATTCACCTATGAAAACCAGATCGATAACTACCGTCAGGATCATTACCAGCTTCACTACTCCTACAGGCTGACCGACAACTGGCTGGCGAACGCGTCGCTTCACTACACCTACGGGCGCGGATATTTCGAGGAATTCCGGGAAGACGACCGGTTGAGTACCTACGATATCGATCCGGTTGAAATCGGCGATGAAATTATAACCCGAAGCGATATCATCCGGCGGCGCTGGCTGGATAATCATTTTTACGGCTTTGTGGGCTCGACCGAGTTGAACCGCGACCGCTACAGTCTTATAGTAGGCGGCGGATACAACGAGTACGACGGCGATCATTTCGGGGAAGTCATCTGGGCAAGGTTTGCAGGCGATTCCGACATTCGCGAACGCTATTACGACAACAACGGATTTAAAACCGACGGAAACCTCTACTCCAAGTTAAGCTGGAATTTAACCGACCGGTTTACTGTGTATGGTGATGCACAGGTCCGGCGCATTTACTACCGCTTCCTTGGATTCGACCGGAATCTGGAGAACGTAACCCAGGATGATGAGCTTTGGTTCTTTAATCCAAAAGCGGGCGTGGTATATCGTCCTCAGACCGGGCATCGTTTATATGCTTCATTCTCTGTTGCCGGCAAAGAACCGACCCGCCGTGAGTACGTGCGCTCCACCCCCGATTCCCGCCCGAATAAAGAGACCCTCTATAATCTTGAAACCGGCTATCAGATCCAGTTTGGGCGGGGATATGCAGGTGCAAATCTGTATTACATGCACTACGACGATCAGCTTATTCTCACCGGCGAGATCAATGATGTGGGCCAGGCCATTCGCACCAACGTGCCCGACAGCTACAGGGCCGGCATAGAGCTGGAAGGAGGAGTACGCTTTTTGCCCTGGCTGGAATGGAGCGGAAATGTAACCCTGAGCCGGAACCGGATAAACGAATACACCGAGTTCATCGACAATTTCGATACCGGCGAGCAGGAAAGCATCACTTACACCGACACCGATATCGCGCTCTCCCCTGAAGTAATTACAGCTTCCCGGTTCAGGCTTACCCACGGTGGTTTCAGCGCCGACATTATGAGCCAGTTCGTTTCGCGTCAGTATCTGGACAACTCCTCCCGGCGCGACCGCTCCATCGATCCCTACTTCGTTACCGATTTACGTCTGAATTACCGGACCACGATGTTGCCGTATGTCAGATCGGCCGACCTCTCTTTTCAGGTGAACAATGTGTTCAACGAGCTGTACGAAACCAACGGCTACACCTTCGGTTTTATAGCAGGAAGCGAAAAGCAGCGCTTCAACTATTACTATCCACAGGCCGAACGTAATGTACTGGCCCAGCTCCGGTTGAATTTCTAACCCGAACCTGCCCATATCACAGAAAAGGCCGGCACGCGGTTTAAGCGGCCGGCCTTTTTTTATGTACTATCGCTGCATTTTTAAAACGGTTAAGGTTGTTTTCAGGGTGATGGCATTGTCGGCCTGAAAAAACCTGAGGCACCCGTCACTAAAATGAAAAACCTGTCACAAATTCAAGAGAAGTCGTCCGGAACGAATCGGTCTGGCTGTCAAGATTTGAAAACAGACGGGAGTAGCGGCTGGTCACAAAAAAGGAGTAGGTCCCGAACGGTACGCGCATACCCACGGCCGCATTTATCCCAAACGACAAGTTTTTATACAGTCCTATAATCTCGCCTTCCTGGGTTTCAAACTCATCATCCTCATTAATTACCTCACGCTGCATAAAAGCCTCGCGCTTTACAAGGTAACCGATTACAGGTCCGCCTGAAATAAACGGCCTAAACCCGGCAAGTTCCCACTCTCTCCGAATCGGAATATTGACGCCCACATAGTTAAACGTCATGGTGATTTCATCATCCGATACAATAGTGTAATCAACGCCGGGCGGCTGGAAAAAACGCACGGAGGTAGTACCGCCTCTGGTGGTATAGAAAATCTCGGGCTGTAAAAAGAGCCGCTCGGTAAGGGGGAAATCCACGAAGGCCCCGATCGTGAAACCGGTCACATAATCGAAAGGCACATCCTGATATAAATTATTGTCATCGGTGATACGGCTGTTGCTGGAGTTCAGTCCGCCGATTATGCCGAAACGGGTGGTGCGCTCTTGGGGAATCAGTCGGCTTTCCAAATGGCTGACGGGATCTCCTTCGCACTTGTAGTATTCGGCAAAGGCGCGGATCATGCCTTCCTCATTATACCGGTAAGTGCGCTGCGGATGACGTTCTCTCTGCAAAAACCGAGCGCATTCTCTGAAAACACTTTTAAGCTGATCGATGTAAAATTCTTGCCGGAGATAAATCAGGCGTCCCTCGCGGTTGCGGGCAAAAAACGCGGTATGGTCGCGGGTAATCCGGGAGGAGTAGAGTTTAACGGTACCGGAGGATTCTTCCCTCATAAAAACCGTCTGCAAGCCTTCCACATCAAAATCACCCTGAACGCTGTAATATGCGGCTTCATCTTCGATGTAATAGGCAAAAATGTCGAAAGCCCGGAAGTTGCGGAAGGATGATTCCCCTTCTTCGCGAAACTGAACCCGCCAGGACAGGCTGTAGGTATCGGCCATCAGAATTTCGCCGTGCAGGGTGTCGGCATCGGTGGTTATGATTTTGCCCGAACGGATATCGTCGGTAGCAAATGCAGAGGGGACAAACAGGGTGAAAAGAACCGCCTGGAAAGCAAGAAAACAGCAAGTGGAAGCAAACCGCTTCACGGATAAAACCATGTTGAAAATCGGGGTTAGTGCAGTTTTGTAAACGAAAAGACAACTGCAATCGTGAAAATTACGCAGGACAGAAGATGTCTTTTATGAAGGTAATCTTCAAAATACGCAAAAAGGACCAACCAAAGCATACTTCCGGGATAAGAAAATGTTCCCCGTAAACATCAGGAGAGCATGATCATCTAAAAGCCGATTGCCAGGCTGAAGTCGAACCCCTGAAACGCCACATCGAATATTCGTCCTTGCTTTGTATCCTCTATAGAATGATAGGTATATCGCACTTCAGCAAACACATCGGCCTGACCGATCAGCTCTGGAAATCGAACTCCTAAACCTGCATGTGCGCCAAATCCAAGTGGTGCATCCAGTTCAAACAGCTCTCTTCTGTCTTCCTGTATAGCCCCGTCCGGTCTTTCTACAAGAATAGCATACTCTGTTTCACTCAGATTATTGAAGGACAAAAGCCCGCCTGCTGCTACGTAAGGACGAGCAGGTCCGTACATGAATTCATACCGAAGCGGCACAACCAGGGAAAACGTCCTAATTTTGTAAAATGCTTGTTCTTCAGTTCTGGTCCCCGTTTCCGCTCTTAGGGAAGCTTCTGCACTTCGGTACACCAGCTGAGGCCTCACAAAAAACGGTCTGCGGCCCAGGCGGTAATCCCAGAACAGACTGATATCAATACTGTTCTCATACCCGAAAGCGGCCTCCCTAAAAAGTTGAGTCTGACTCTGGAACTCGTAGCTTATTCTGTGACTAAACAACCCTATACCCAGGCCGAAACGACTTCTGTTCACCGTTGTGCCGTAGCGCCTGACGGTTTCGTCCTGCTCGTACCCCATACAGCGGTCATATTCCAGAAAAACACGGCTGAGATATCTCGACCCGTAAAAGGCGTCGATATCACTGTAATCACGAACCACATCCCTGCACTCCCCAAAAAGCGAGCGGAGCAACATACTGAAGCGGTTCGGATGCAAATACACAGCCTGGCCTGAGTCATTTATCACATAAAAATGATGGTTTCCCCTGCCGTCGCGGGCCATGAACAAAGAGTGATCGGTTTCATAAATCCGTTCTCCAATCATAGAAGGCACCGCTTCACGGGATAGCCCGGAGCTGAAGCTGTAGTACATCCCGCCTGTTTCGGTCTCTGCCGAAACGAAATTTCCCGCTCTGAAAGCAGTAACATCATCAGAGCCTTCTTCCCTGAAAAGCAGTTCCGTAAAACGGGTGTTTTCATCAAGGTTGGTAAAATAACCTTCGCGCTGCTCGCCTGAAACGAGCGTCAGAGTGCCTCTGACTTCATCTTGCTGGTACGATACAAACGTCCCGGCAAGGGCTGTTCCGGACGGAAAGATTATCCAGAAGGAAACGGCAATAACTATACAAATGGGAGAAAAATAGGTCATCATCCTGGATTATAGTGAGTTAAAGATGTTGCTTCGCGTACAGTCCGGATTCAATTCCGGTTTTTCCCCTCCGATATCACGAAACTTGATTTAAACTTGTCTTAGCGAATCAGGGAGTAAATAAAGACGGCTCCAAGGCATTCTGCCGGTCTCTGTACTCTCCTGATTTACAAAGCGACAGGCTTAGGCTCGGCACGTCTTTCCCTCAGGCGCCATTTTACAGGTTTTCAAGAGTTCGGTCAAGTTTTTTAAGGGTGATGTGCAAATCCGCAACCATTCGCTCTCCCTCATTGCGAAAACGCGGATCATAGAGTGATTTCAATTCATCGGAAATGGCGGCCCGGTTGAGCATCAAGCCGTTGCGTTCAAGGGTTTTTTCCAGCTCATCGGCATGCTGTTTCATCCACAGCCGTGTTGCCTGATAGGCGTAATTGCAAATCTCCTTGCGGGACGAAAAACTAAAAACATTCGTAAAAAACATCCGGTAGTCGTCAGGGGCCGGCTCAATGACGATAATATCCTGCCCGGCGTATTCCTGCTTATACCGGTTAATTCCAACGTTCATCCGCGAATGAATCATGGTTCTGAACGTTTGAGAAAGCACGGCTGGAAGCCCCCGCCCGTGAAGTTGTTCGCTCAGCTCTCCCTCGTCTGCAAGCTGCTGAACAGCTTCAAACGGCACAATCGGATTCACGCAAATGGTCAGGTTCGCTCCTTCCTGCATGGCTACACTGGCATGTACGGTTCGCTGAGCCACGCCGTCTATATAATATCGGTTTTTGATTCGCACGGGGGTATAAATGGCCGGAAGCGCAGAACTTGCCTGTACGGCCAGACTGATGGGCACATCATCAAAACCCGGGCTTCCGAATACCACGCTCTTACTTGAATCGAGATCGGTGGCAACCAAACGAAGGTTGGTTTTGAGTTTTCGGAAATCATCGGTACGGCCTTCATACGCAAAATTAAGGGCCATATATTTCCGGATCGGGTCGTTGCTGAAAAGTCCGGTCGGCAGCAGCTCGGTCATGCGGGACAGCGACCCGGTTAGGCTGATATCTCCCGGCCTTCGGATGTAATCCCAAAGCATGGAAACCACAGTTCCCGGTATATGACCCACACGGCGCATATATTCTCTGAAATCCGGACTATAGAACGTAGAGGGCGTTATCGGGTGTACATCATGCTGTTTGGATAGAATAGCCAGGCTCATCTGCCGGGGCGAAATCCCGTTCGCCAGGCTTGCGGTAACAATAGCGCCGGCGCTCACACCCACATACACGTGCATACGTGTGAAATCCAGGCCCATTATGGCTTCTTCGAGGGCACAAAGGGTGCCGATTTCATAAACAGCGCCTTCAATCCCGCCGCCTGCGCAGGCAAGGCCTATTTTAAAAGGAACAGAACTTCCCATCATTGGAAAAGCATTTTTTAATTGTTAATGTACGTATTCCATATAATGCCAAACAACACATGAACGCAGCCAAACGATTCAAATCAGGATCAGTAAACCGGACTTTGTCACAGCAGTGGAATGATACCTTTCCGGTTTTCCTTTAATTTTATCTGACAACTCCACTTCACAAAACCACCCTACATCATGAACAGAAGAGAATATTTGAAAAAATCTATCGCAGGCGCCGCATTTGCCGGAGCTACAGGACTTGGCTTTACCGGGAATTCGTTCGCTGCAAAAGTAGCTGCCGACACCTACCGCAACGGGGAGTATGTTCTTCCCGACCTTGCCTACGACTATGACGCGCTTGAACCCCACGTGGATGCGAAAACCATGGAACTGCACCACAGCAGGCATCATCAGGGGTATGTGAACGGGCTCAATAACGCCCTGTCTAAACTTGCAGAAGCAAGGGAAAGTGACGATTTCAGCCTCGTGAAGCACTGGAGCCGCGAAAGCGCCTTTCATGGCGGCGGGCATTTTCTCCACGCTATGTTCTGGGAAGTGATGGGGCCAAACGGAGGCGGAGAGCCCGGCGATCGCAGCCTCCGGAACGCAATTACCAATTCTTTTGGAAGTTTCGACGGATTCAAGCGGCATTTCAAGGCTGCCTCCGGAGCTGTAGAAGGCAGCGGCTGGGGTGTGATGGCCTATGAACCCAACAGCGGCAATCTGATTATTCATCAGGTAGAGCGGCAAAGTGATTTAAGCCTTTGGTCAACGCGTCCGCTGCTAATGGTGGATGTCTGGGAACATGCCTACTATCTGAACTATCAGAACCGCCGCGGCGACTACCTTGATAACTTTATGGAAGTTATTAACTGGGAGAAAGTTGCTGAAATGTATGATTCCGCAGCATCCGGCTAACGCCTGCATTTTTTTGATTGAGTATAGCGGAGGTGTGTTAAACACATCTCCGTTTTTTTGTGATGATATTTTTCAAGCAATTCGAATCCGTACAGCTTCACCCTTATTTTGAACGAAGCTAAATTAAACACTATCAAAGATATGGAGATATGTCCTCACTTCCAGATCCCGGGCTTTTGCTGCCGGGAAATCCACATCAATTGACCCGCTTCGGGGATTCACGCATCTTTCGAAACCATCTCAAACCCGCGTATCAGCGTTGACGGCGAGTTTCGATCGGTGTCTTTTCGTAAAATAGCGAAATTTCGCTGACTGATAATTGGGATAATCTGCTCAATAATCGTTATTTTCATGACCGTGCAGACAGCCATCACTCAAACCTGAGCCGGCTGTTCCCAAACGGGGCGCAATAAAAGTATTAATCCGTTCCGCTGCATACTTATTTTTTGAAAGTGTAACACTTGAAATCATTATCAGAAATATTTGCAGGGTTTTTTATCGCCCTTTTATCTCGCTGTTTGCGGGATAATCCGGCGGCCCGCCGTTGCGTTATCCTGCCGGCGGTTTTATTAAATTACATATACAGACTCCGCAAATCTTTCGTAATCCCGGAAAACACATTATGAGCACTACCAAAAATTTTGCCGGCAGCCGCTCGGTACTTCAAACAAAAAGCGGCCCGGGCGTAGTTTACCGGATCAATACGCTCGAAAAAGAAGGCTATGGAAATGTCAGCCGACTTCCGTTTTCAATTAAAATACTTTTGGAATCGGTCCTTCGCGAATTCGACGACTATGTAGTAACCGAAAAAGACATCAAGCTTCTGGCCGGTTATAATCCGGCAAAAGCGGCTTCATCGGAAATTCCATTTAAACCGGCACGGGTCGTCCTTCAGGATTTCACGGGTGTACCCTCGGTTGTTGATCTGGCTGCATTGCGTTCGGCCATGGCTCGCGCAGGCGGCGATCCACAGAAAATCAACCCCGTCGTTCCCGTCGATCTCGTCATCGACCACTCCGTTCAGGTCGATACATTCGGTCAGGAATACGCGTTTATGTTCAATCGCCAGAAAGAGTTTGAACGGAACCGTGAGCGCTATGAATTTCTGCGCTGGGGACAAAAAGCATTCAAAAATTTCAGCGTGGTTCCTCCGGCGCGCGGTATTGTGCATCAGGTTAATCTGGAGTATCTGGCAAAAGCGGTTTGGAGCCGTGAAGAAAACGGCGAGCGCATTCTCTACCCGGATTCACTGGTAGGGACCGACTCCCACACCACCATGATTAACGGCCTTGGGATTCTCGGCTGGGGCGTTGGCGGTATCGAGGCGGAGGCCGTTATGCTCGGTCAGCCGATCTACATGCTGATTCCTGAAGTGATTGGGTTCAAGGTTACCGGCAAAATGCCGGAAGGCGTTACGGCAACCGACCTTACCCTTACCGTAACTCAGATGCTGCGCAAAAAAGGCGTAGTTGGTAAATTCGTAGAGTTTTACGGAGACGGACTCTCCAGTATGAGCCTGCCCGACCGTGCCACCATCGCCAATATGGCTCCCGAATACGGAGCTACCGTCGGGTTCTTCCCGATCGACAAAGAATCTCTGCGTTACATGGAGCGTACCGGCCGTTCAGAAGAACTTTGTGATACGGTAGAACGCTACACCAAGGAACAAGGACTTTTCCGCGAAGACGGGATGCAGGATCCTGTTTTTACCGACACCCTTCACCTTGATCTTTCCACCATCGAGACTTCCCTGGCCGGACCGAAGCGTCCGCAGGACAGAGTGCCCCTCGATGAAATGAAACGCTCGTTCAACACATCCCTCACCAGTAAAGAGCCCACAAGCGGTTTTGCCCTTACTCAGGAGAAACTGGCCAGCAAGGGCACCTTCAAAAACGGTACCACCCTGGAGATGAAACACGGGGATGTAGTAATAGCGGCGATTACATCCTGTACCAACACTTCCAATCCCTCGGTTATGCTCGGAGCCGGAATTGTGGCCAAGAAAGCCAACGAACGCGGCCTCAAGGTACCTCCCTATGTGAAGACTTCGCTTGCTCCGGGTTCCCGTGTGGTAACAGAATACCTCGAAGAAGCAAAACTTACGCCCGAGCTCGATAAGCTTGGATTTAATCTGGTCGGCTACGGATGCACAACCTGTATCGGTAACTCCGGTCCGCTTCCCGATGCCGTGGAAGCAGCCATTAAAGAAGGCGACCTTATCGTGGCCGGGGTACTCTCGGGTAACCGGAATTTCGAAGGGCGAATTCATGCCAATGTAAAAGCCAACTATCTGGCTTCACCTCCGCTCGTGGTGGCCTACGCCCTGGCCGGCACTGTGGATATCGACCTTTCCACCGAGCCGCTCGGCAAAGACAAAGAAGGCAACGATGTCTTTTTACGTGATGTCTGGCCCACAACCGATGAAATACTTGAACATCTCGACAATGCCGTTCGTCCGGACCTGTTCCACAAAATGTACGACGGCATCGCCGACTCGAATGAAGAGTGGAACAACATCCCGATAACAGGCGGAGCTCTTTTTGAGTGGAAGGATGATTCGACCTACATACAGGAGCCGCCGTTCTTCCAGAATATGAATCCGGAAACCGAACCGGTGAAGCCGATCAAAAATGCACGCGTGCTGGTTAAAGTGGGCGATTCAATCACCACCGACCATATTTCTCCCGCCGGTGCCATCAAATCCGACAGCCCGGCAGGGTTTTATTTGATTTCCAACGGTGTTGAGAACAAAGATTTCAACTCCTATGGCTCCCGTCGTGGAAACGACCGCGTTATGACCCGCGGTACCTTCGCAAACGTGAGGCTCAAAAATCAGCTTGCCCCGGGTACCGAAGGCGGATACACAACCTATTTCCCGACCGGCGAGGTTCGCTTTATTTATGATGCCTCCATGGATTATCAGAAAGAAGGCACCCCGCTTGTAGTTTTGGCCGGAAAAGAATACGGCACGGGCTCATCGCGCGACTGGGCTGCCAAAGGAACAAATCTCCTCGGAGTGCGCGCGGTTATCGCCGAATCATTTGAACGTATTCACCGCTCCAACCTGGTTGGGATGGGCGTTTTGCCGCTTCAGTTTGAAGAAGGACAGAATGCCGAAACACTCGGCCTCGACGGGAATGAATATTTCACCATAGAACTCGACGACAACCTTAAAGCACAGCAGGAAATCTGGGTGACCGCTTCCAAAAGCAACAAGCCCGATTTCGACGGCAAAGTAAGCCGCTTCAAAACGGTCTGCCGAATCGACACGCCTGTGGAGGTTGAATATTTCGAAAATGGTGGTATTTTACAGACAGTCCTCCGTAAGTTCATGAAAGGGGACGACGTCTAAACTTTGCAAACCGCAACTAAATTGTAGTGGCTTCCATCACTACTTGCACTGTAAAAGGCCGCCTTTTGTGCGGCCTTTTCTGTTTCTGAACTTTTTTCCTCTACTTCACTCATGGCCTGGTATTCCAAAAAGCCGAAAGCGATAGGCGATTTACTAAAAGATTTTGTCGATACCTATCCGGCCCAGGAAAAGTTGAAACGGGGAATGGTGCTTTCGGTTTTTCCGGAAGTGGCCGGGGAACGCATCATGGAACAAGTGGAAGATGTGTATATGAAGGGCAATACGCTCTTCGTAAAAGTCAGCAATCAGGCCTGGCGACAGGAGCTGTACTTTCAGCGGCATCAGTTCAGAGAGAAACTGAACAGGAAAGTTCGGGGCGAAATTGTAAAGGATGTTATTTTCAGATAAATCCGGCTCCACTTCTCCCCAACAGATATCACCCTGACGATATTATTCATATCTTCCAATACCGTTCACTTTGTCAATCAGACCTTCTGAGCACGACTAAACCGCCAAGCAGGAAAAGCCACTACTATGTTTCAGTTTTTTGATGCCATACGAGAGAAACTGAAGCTGCCGTCCGGAGCGAAGGAAGCAGGCGGCAGTACAAGTACCATGCAGCGAACCGAGAAAATCGTTGTATTTATTTTTGCGTTCAGTATCGCCCTTGCGCTTTGGCTGCTTATCAGTTTGGGCAGAGATTTTGTAGTAACAATGCAGCTCCCCCTGGAATATGGTGATTTCCCGGAAAATCAGGCCCCGCTTCAGGAGTTGCCGAATTACACCAACGCAACTTTCACCGGTGAAGGGTGGAAACTGCTGGGTATTTACGGGAATCCTCCCCGCATATCGGTTGATCTTGAAGAAGAAGCTACTAACATTCAGGATGCCATACAGATGCAGCTTGCCGCCGTACAGGATGTAACTCTGAACCGCGTTGAACCCTCGGTTGTAAATATCCGGACAGAGGAAGCTCTGGAAAAAAAAATACCGGTTGAAAATAACGTACGCCTCGATTTCCGATCGCAATACCGCTCTATCGGTGATCCGGAAATTTCACCCGACAGCATCACCATACGCGGTGCCCGTTCGCTGGTTGAATCAATAGACAGCTGGCCTACGCGTCAGCTCCGGTTCGAAGATCTGAGCCAGACACTCGAAGCGTGGGTTCCGCTTGAAGAGAGTAGTGATCTTATAAAACTCAGCCACAGAGAGGTGCAATATCGTAGCGAAATCGCGGAATTTACCGAGGGCGAAATTCGTGTTCCGGTTGAAATCCAGGGCCTTGCCGACGACAGCCGGGTTGTGCTGACTCCCTCCTCGGTTAACATCCGGTATAATGTGCCGGTTTCACAGTACAACACCTCACGGAACCTCACTCTGGTAAGGGCTTTCGTTCCCTGGTCCGATATCCGGCAGGACACCACCGGCTACGTGGTTCCGGAATTTGAGATACTCGATACAGGCCTGGAAATCAGCATTCGATCTACCGTACCCCGAAGGTTATCCTACTTTATAGTGGTCGATTAGGCCGCCGGTTCAGCCTGCCTCCGCCGTCGATTCCCGGAACGGAGCCAGCACATCCTCCACCGCTTCGGTGCCATTAAAGTAACTCAGAACTTTCAGTATCACTTCATCCACCAGAATATCCGGGCAGGACGCCCCCGAGGTGATGGCAATGCGCACTTTGTCTCTGTCTTGCTCGGGCAGCCAACCGCGTGTGGCCCGTTCTTCTTTTTCCCACTGATTAAAGTGATGCACTTCATCGCGGGAAATAATTTCAGCAGCATCTTTGATGTGATAAGTCGGGAAGCAGTGCTCCAACAGTTCCACCAGATGCATGGTATTGGATGAATTATAGCCGCCTACTACCAGCGCCAGGTCGGCATCGGTTTGCATGAGCGAACGCGTGGCATTTTGATTTTCATTTGTGGCATAACAGAGCGTATCGGAGGTATCGGCGAAATGATTACGGATGTCTTCCTCCCCGTATTTTTCGATCGCGGCGGATTTAAGAATCTCCATCACCTCTTTCGTTTCGGTAGCCAGCATCGTGGTCTGATTGATCACCCCGAATTTTTCAAGATCGGTCTGCGGGTTAAATCCCGGGGTACATTTATGGCCGAAGGGTCCATCAAACTCAGAAAACGGACGTTTCCCCAGCATGAATTCGGCAAGCATTCGGGCTTCTTCGGGGTTCAGTACCACAACCACGGCCGAAGACGCTTCGGCACTGTGTGAAAACGTGGCCCTGGTTTCTTCGTGATTGTGCTTACCGTGAATGACGAGTGCATTCTCTTTCTTCCCGAGCTGATTGCCGCGTTTCCAGACTTTCTCAACAAAAGGACAGGTGGTGTCGAACTGATAGGGATCGATGCCCTGTTTTTCGAGCTCCTTCTGGATTTCAAGCGTGGTTCCGAAGGCAGGCACAATCACAATATCGTCCTTATTAAGGGTTGATATGGGCACGATGGGAGTGCCGTCTGTTTCAAACAAAAACTTCACCCCGCGCTTTTGAAGATCGTGGTTCACGTTGGGATTGTGGATCATTTCACTGAGCAGAAAAATCCTGCGGTCCGGATGCTGTTCCACGGTACGGTAGGCAATGTCGATGGCGTTTTCCACGCCGTAGCAAAATCCGAAATGGCGGGGAATAATAAATTCCACCGGACCAAAATCAACCCTTACCGGCTCAGTATCCTTTTTACGGGGGTCGAGAATCTGCCGGGCATCCTTGATGGTGCGGATGATATCCGATTTGTAAAATTCCGGGATGTCAAACTTTTTAGCCATGAAGCTTATGGTATAAAACTGATTGTGATTTGTGCCGAACCGAACGGCAACTTCATAACACGCCGCCGCTTTTGTCCGTGCCCTTATCCGGCGGGTGCGCGGTTCTCATCCAGACGCACGCCTACCAGCCTGCTGATGCCGGTTTCCTGCATGGTTACCCCGTACATCACCTCGGTTTTTTCCATGGTTTTCTTGTTGTGCGTAATCACGATAAACTGTGTGCCTTCGCTGAACTGCCGTATCAGACTGGTGAAGCGCTCCACGTTTGCGTCATCGAGCGGGGCGTCCACTTCATCCAGAATACAAAAGGGCGAAGGTTTTACCAGATAGATAGAAAAAAGGAGCGCGATGGCCGTCAGGGTTTTCTCCCCACCCGAAAGCTGCTCGATATTAGACGGACGCTTGCCGCGCGGTTTTGCGATGATGTCGATTTTGTGATCGAGCGGGTCTTCGGATTTCTCATCCAGCACCAGATCACAAAAATCATCCTCTAAAAAAAGCATATTGAACACCCGCTTAAAGTTTGAACGGATGAGTTCAAAAGTGGTCAAAAAACGCTCATTAGCGGTATCGTTGATCTCACTGATCGTATCACGGAGCTTTACTTCCGCTTCCCTAAGGTCGTTAATCTGCCCTTCATAAAAATCGAGGCGTTCTTTTTCTTCTTCGTATTCCTCGATTGCCAGCGGATTCACCTCACCGATGCTCCGCAGCCTTTCACGAAGTTTTTGAATTTCTTTTTTCACCTCTTCCGCTTCGGTGTCCTCGGGCAGCCCGGCCTCAATCTGCTCCACCATCTTACCGTAGGTTTCCCAGAGATGGTCGTTGATGGAGGTTACGCTCATTTCCAGCTTAGACTGTTCGATTTCAAGCTGATGCATCAAATCGGTATTGAGCTCTTTTTTGCGCTGAAGCTGACGCACCTGCTCTTCTATCTTCCGGATGCGCCCACGCTGCTCGGAAGTCGATTCCTCGGTTTCCCTGAACCCGCTTTCCGCCTTCTTCCGGACTTCAAGAAGCTCTTCGAGAGCTGTTTCCAGCTCTTCGGTCTGATCCCGAAGCATCTGGATTTTTTCCTTGCTCCGGGTCGCCTGATCGGCCCGCTTTTCCAGACGTTCTTTAATGGTTCCGATAGACTGCTGC
>PXDL01000386.1 GCA_003566395.1 Balneolia bacterium
ATAATACCGGGCTATTTCCGCATGGGCGACCGGTGGGTACAGCTTAACTTCCGGAAGCGAAGCTATCTCTGCGAGCATTTTTTTGGCGTAAGCGGAGTCGGGTACATTCCCGATCAGATGATAGTCGGTGTTCTTTTGTCCGGTTAGCCGGATCGCCTCAAGCAGTACATGGATACCCTTTTCCTCACTGATATTTGCTACCGTCAGTACGTGTTTACGGTCCGGATTCCAGTTTAGCTCCTGAAGCAGTCTTTCCCGGTTTTCCGGGAGGGTGAAGCGGGAGAAGTCAACCGGATTACCGGAAACGCGGATGCGCGGCTTCAGTTCGGGCAGGGCGGCTGCAATGTCGGATTTAAGCCGGCTGCCCACGGTCAGAATCAGGTCCGTGCTGCGAAGAATTTCAAAGACCAAATCGCGGTGGGAGTCGCGTGTCATGGTTTTGTACCAGTCGCTTCCGTGCACGCTCAGCACCACGGGATATCCTTTACGCTTCAGCGCGGGAATGATCATACCGTCGGGGTAAATCCAGTTTACGTGCACCAAATCCGGATTCCGGGCCTCGACATGCCGAAGAACTGCTTTGGACAAAAGTTTTTGAACCAGCCGGGGGAAGCGTCCGCCGGGAATGGAAAAAAAAGGAATACGGGTGGCCTCATCACCCTGAAAAAAAGGCGCGGTAGCAAAATCCCGCTTCTCTGTAAAAGGCGGCGCGATAACGGAGGGAACCAGCATCCTCACCTCGTGAAACCGCCCGATTCCCTCATGATACTGCCGGATAAACGGGCCCTTGGCAGGGAAGCGCCGGTTAGGATAAAGATGAGAAATGAGATCGATTTTCATGAAGTGTCATCAGATTTTCCAAGTGCAGCATATTGCTCAGAAGAATCCTGGTACGATCCGGAGTAATACACCGAAAAAGTGATCGCAATTATAAACCAGAAATTGTTATCACTAAGACCGCCTCCATAAAATTGATAGAATATCATGTAGGCTGCCAGCGTGGAAAGGCAGGTGAGGGAAAGTATTTTTTCAATTTCTGTTTCAGAAAGGTGGACACTTCGGTAAGCCGTCCTGAAAATCTTGAAAAATATTAGCAAGTAAAGGATGATCCCTATCAACCCGAGTTCAGCCAGAACGGTGTAGAGTACATTATGAGGTTCAAACACCCCTATAGACTCCTGAAGGCTGAAGTAATCGGTGAATTTATCGACATAACCCCGGAATCCGACTCCAACGAAATATGAATCCACAAACATGCCGATGGCTGCAATTCCAAGCAAAACCCGAATCCGGGATGAGTCATCACCTCCTGCGCCGGCGGTGATATCCAGAAATCGCTGGGCAGCATTCAAAAGCATCATTGAAAACTGGGGGAAAGCAATCAGCACAATGGTAACGACCACCGCGAAATACGCAAAAAGTTTAATATTTCTGTAATACCAGGCTATGATCAGTAGCATAAAAATAACAGATAGCCAGGCACTGCGGGAGTAGGTAACAATAAGGCCTCCGCTGAGCAGGATAAGGGCAAAAAAAGCTGCTGCCCGGAATTTCACATTAGTTTCTGAAAGCGCCACACACGCGCTGAAAGCTATTGGTATAAAGAACATGGTGGCGAAAATGTTGGGATCATAGGAAGTTCCGGCTGCTCGACCGCGCATGATACCTCCCTCCCCAAGTACATTGAGCACGGCTGCTTCAACGTTGGATAAATTATCGTAAATACTGACTATGGCCAGTGCACACCCCACTACAACGGCCAGAGAAAGCACGACCATGATATCCCGCTGCCTCCGTATTTCGTTGAATACCAGATATAGAAAAAATAAAGAGATAAGCAGACGAAGCGCCCTTACAAAGCCATCCATATGCATAGGTGACCATAGCAGAGAAAGAAAAATCAAGCCGAGAAAAAGCGACAGTTCAATCTCGAAGCCTGTAAATCTGATTTCGAAATCTCTTTCAATAATTCTCCGGACGGCTATAGCGAATACAGCAGCAAAAAGAGCGAGCTGGAAAAACGTAAACAGCAAAACACCCTCGTCGGCGAGGCGGCCAAGCTGGCCCATGAAAGAGCCTGTGATAATGAGCACCACCCAAATCCAGCGGTGAATCATCGTTTGCCAGAAAAATAAGAGCGCTAAGGGCAACCCCAAAAGCAATACAGGCAGAAAAGGTACCTGCACATACCATCCCATTGCCGTGGCCACTAAAAAAGCAACCATGATGCCGGCCAGGCTGACCGTATCAACAGAAAGGCGGTTGAGCAGGCTTGTCATGGCCTATTTCTTCCAGGTGAACAAATTGCGACGAAGCTCCATGATACGTTCGTAATCTTCATCTCCTTCGGCTTCCCGTTCACGGAAGTAATTGCGCATCAGCACAACAAATAAACTAAGAATGATGCTAAAAAAGAAACCGCCAAGTACGATAAAGGCCCGCTTTGGACCGTCTTTGTAAGTGGGCAAATGCGCATGGTCGATAATGTGAAAATTACGTTGAGTCGATTCAAGCAACATTTGCTGTTGCACGAACTGCGGGAAAATAGTTTCATAAATCTTACCTTCAACCAGCACATCCCGGTACAACCTCATAAACTGGAGACCCAGTTCGGGCACGTCATCGAAAGTCGGTACAAAACTGAATTGAGTTTCTGTTTCAGACTTAACTGTCAACTCCCGAATTACACGCTCCAGTTCGGCGCGAGACTGCAGCAAATTTCTTAGTTGAGGGTTGCCCGGATCAACCCTGCTTCGAAGCAGGTTAATTTCGATGTCAAGTTGGGTTTTTTGTGCGGCAACATCTGCCAGGGTTTGGATAAGAGCCGCGCTTTGTTTTTCTATATCTATAACCCCATGCTCTTGTTGAAAATCCCTAAACCGCTCTTCGGCATCCCTGAGATCACTCTGATTCTGCTCAAACCGGGTTTTGATAATTTCGAATCGGTCGCGTGTGTTCGCTTCTGCAATTCTGCTTGCTACTGAATCAAGATAGCTTACATAGAAAGAAGCAATTTGCTGTGCCCGTTCCGGCTCGCGGTCTTTAACCGACACCTGAACTGCCGTAATGGGGTTAAAGCCGAATCCGCCTTCACGTACGAGATTAATATCCGTATTAGAATCCAGGGTCATCAGAGCTTCTTCCATTACCGAGCTACTATACTCCTCCATAAGATCGAACTCTTCAATTACGCGTACACGCAGGGAGCGGCTGGAAAGAATCAGGGAAAGTGATTCAGGATTTACCCCTTGAGTATTAAAAGAAAGGGGAATCAGATTACCGGCCAGACCCGCCAGTCCCCCAAGCGGTGATTGCTGCTGAGTGGCCGGAACAAACGTAGAGGTTGATTTAAAGGTGACCGGCCACAACAGACTAATGATCAGAGCTACAAGCGTAATCCCGAAAACGGTAAAAATAATAAACCATTTTTGGCGTGTAATGACGATGAGCAGATCAAGAAAATTAATTTTCTTTTCGGGTTCCGATTGTTTCATAAACGTTAAGAAGTAGCAGACCGTTAATTCCGGAAAGTTTTCTGGAAAATTTTTTTGGATATCACCG
>PXDL01000404.1 GCA_003566395.1 Balneolia bacterium
ATTCCCCTGAGGGTCCACGCATTGTGTATGTGAACGAAGCTTTTTGCCGGATGTCGGGATACACGCCTGATGAAGTAATAGGGAAAACCCCCCGGTTGTTTCAGGGGCCGAATTCAGACGTAGAGCAGCTTCATGAACTTGGGAAAGCCTTGCGAAAAGGCAAACCTTTCGAAATTGAAACGATTAACTACACAAAAAACGGGCAGGAGTTCTGGAATAGTTTTATCGTTACCCCGGTGTCCGATGAATCAGGACGTCCGGTTCATTTTGTATCGCTTCAGCGTGATGTTACCGAGCGAAAAAACAGGGAACTGCAACAGCGGCTTGCTACCGATATCAGCCGGCTCTTCGGTCGTCCTGAACAGCTTAGGGATGTTCTTGACGGGGTTTTGGAATGCATCGCAGAATTTGGTGATTTTACGTTTGCCGAACTGTGGCTTCCTGGTATGGATAAAAAACAATTCCAGCTAACGTCGTTTTTCGTTCGTGATGCCAAGCTTCGCAAAAAATTCAGCCAGAAGAGGCTCAAGCTAAGTGTAGATAATAATGAGCAGCTACCTGATTGGCTCAGAATAAACGGAGACGCGTCGTTTATTGCGGACAAGTCGGAAGATTTTCCGGCTGAAGTTAAAGATATAGCGAAAGCATCCGGCTCTCACTCCATCTATGCCTTTCCACTCGGCCATAACGGTGATGTGTCCGGGGTGCTCATCTTTGCAGACTCCAAACAGGCACCCAAACAGCGTTATTTTATACCTCTTTTTAAAGATGTTTGCAGCCTGCTCGCCGACGAAATAAACCGGAAAAAACTGGAAGAAGAACTTAACCGAATCTTCATTTCGGCTCCCGATATCATTTGTGTATCCGGAACCGACGGTTATTTCAAAAAGATAAATCCGGCTATGAGTCAGCTTTTAGGCTACAGTCAGGATGAGCTGCTGGCTCAGCCTATTCATACGTTCGCACATCCCGACGATAAAGAAAAAACCCGGAAGGAAGTTGAAGACCTTAAAGCAGGCAAAGGTAAGCCGTATTTTGAAAACCGCTACATCACAAAATCCGGAAATGTAGTTTGGCTGGCCTGGACGACCAATACGTATGCTGAGGAAGGCCTTATTTACAGCGTGGCCAAAAACGTCACAGAACAGAAAGAGCTGGAAGAACTGCTTGAAGAGGTTAATAAACTTGCCCGTATCGGCGGTTGGGAAGATGATGTGAAAAAAGGATATACCTACTGGTCGGAGATGGCTTGTGAAATCCTGGAAGCCGAACCCGGTTTTGTGCCCGGCCACGGGGAGGTTCTTTCACGATGTGTGGGGGAGAGTAAAGCCAGGTTGAAGCAAGCCGGTGATGACGCGGTCAAAAACGGCACCTCCTATGATCTTGAGCTGCTTGTAAGGACGTATAAAGGGAACAAAAAATGGATTCGTTCAATTGGAAAAGCTGAAGTTGTTGATGGAAAAACGATGCGTTTGTTCGGCAGTATTCAGGATATACACGACCGGAAAACCGCAGAAATTTCGCTTCAACAGGCTTATGAAGAGAAAAATACCATTCTTGAAAGTATAGGCGATGCTTTTTTTGCCGTGGATGAATCATGGAATGTGACCTATTGGAACGGTATGGCGGAACTCTTATTAGGGCTGAAAAAAGAACAGGTTCTGGATCATGATATAAGAACGTTTTTCAAAGAAGACCTGGATGAAGATTTCTATGATTTTCTGAATAAGGCTGCCGGGCAAAAACAGAAAATTCATTTCGAGCATTTTTCCGGCGTGCTCCAAAAGTGGATTGAAGCTTCCGTATTCCCTTCGGATTCAGGCTTAACGGTTTATTTGAGAGATATATCAGGGCGGAAAGAAGTTGAAGAGGAGCTGCGCCGCTCGAACGAACGATTCGAGAAAGTTACCGAAGCTACAAACGATGCTATATGGGACTGGGACATCCGCAACGATGAAATGTACCGAAGCTCGGGCTTTGAACAGCTTTTCGGCTGTGATTACGGAAGAAAAATGGAGCCGGCTGAATTCTGGAAACATTTGTTTCATCCCGATGACATCGATCAACTTTTGCAAAGCGTAAATGAAGCCTTATCAGATCCCTCGAAAACGCTTTGGCAGATGGAGTTCCGGGTAATCGATCATAGCAACAATATCAAAAATGTAATCGACCGGGGCGTGATTATCCGGGATGAGATGGGGAAGGCGGTCCGAATGGTAGGCGCGCTCACCGACATTACACATCGAAAGGAGTACGAAGAATCGCTTCGCTCCCTGAATGAAAAACTTGAAAAACGGGCACGGGAACTTTCGGTATCCAATTCCGAGCTTGAACAATTTGCTTATGTGGCCTCCCACGATCTTCAGGAACCCCTCCGGATGATCAGTAGTTTTATGGCACAGCTGGAGAAAAAATACGGTGATCAGCTTGATGAGAAAGCTCAGCAGTATATTTATTATGCTGTTGACGGGGCAAAACGAATGCGCCGTATCATCCTTGATCTGCTTGAATATTCACGCGTAGGAAAACACGAAGACGAGTACGATACCATTGATATGGATGCACTGATCGGGGAGGTGCTTTTACTCCAGCGAAAAAGAATTCAAGAGTGTGGAGCTGTTATTAAGCGGGGAAAAATGCCTGAGATTAAATCCTACAAATCTCCTCTCATACAGGTTTTTCAAAATCTGCTTGCTAACGCCATGAAGTACAGTCGGGAGGGCGTTAAACCTCACATTCATATAAGCTGCAAGCAGAGAAAAACAGAGTGGCAGTTTAAAATTAGCGATAATGGAATCGGAATCGATCAGGAGTACTTCGAGAAAATCTTCATCATTTTTCAGCGGCTCCACCATCGCGATGAATACAGTGGTACCGGCATGGGCCTGGCTATCGTAAAAAAAATAATTGAGACGCTGGGCGGGAAAATCTGGGTGGAGTCTGAAAAAGATAAGGGGAGTACGTTCTACTTCACCCTGCCCAGAAATTAGAGTAACAAAACCGATCGTTTGGGCACAGCCGGATTGGCGTTCCGGCTCCCATTTTGTTACGTCAAGTATAAGGATAAGGAATTTATGAGGCCGGATTATCGCTGCCTGCTGCAGAATCAGACGGGGTATTGTCCCCGATGGCCAGATTTATGATACGGTTGTTGATTCCCTTGCTTACGGCTTCCGACCTTGAATGAACCTGAAGTTTTCGATAAATATTACGCACATGGTAGCGTATGCCGTCAACGGAGAGGCTCAGTTTGTTGCCGATTTCCACGTAGGATAATCCTGTGGCAAGTTCCTGTAGGATTTCGGCTTCACGGGCGGTTAGGGATGCATTGTCGTCTTGTTGTTGCTGATGCTGAAACAGATTCACAACTTTTCGCGCGATATTGGGGGTAATCGGGGAGCCTCCGTCGAGGGCGACTCGTATAGCCTGAATCATTTCGTCAGGCCCGATCTTTTTCATCATATAGCCGACGGCACCTGCTTTGAGTGCGTCAAAAATATGCTTGTCGTCATCATAAATGGTTACCATCAGGGTAATAATATCCGG
>PXDL01000546.1 GCA_003566395.1 Balneolia bacterium
GTAGTTTAAAGGCAGATCAATTTGACTAATCGATAGCGTGTTAAAATTTTTAAACCTCAGTCTCTTTAAATTACCTGAACAAAGAGTTTACTCTGAGTTCAGTTAGTTAACCTATAAAATTCCACCATATGAAACAGTTCTACATATTTATTCTTTCTGTATTAATTACCAGCTTTGCGTCTCTTGAGCTGGTTGCCCAGAAACCCGTTGCTGGTGAAATCACGAAAATAATTGAACTGCCTGACAGGGAGGTAATGAACCCAAAATGGTCTCCTGATGGTACAAAAATTGCGTTTACATCTACACGCCAGGTTGGCCTTTGGGTGGCTGATGCTGATGGCGGAAACATCAGGCAGATTACCGATGATGAAAGTGTGGGCCACGGATACTCCTGGTCGCACGACTCATCTCATCTTCTTGCCAGGCACTCCATCCAGGCCGGACCGAGGAGAACCCATGCCGTAAAGCTCTATTCGGTTCATTCCGATGATCACAGGCAGCTAACGGAGTACCGCAATCAAATGTCGGTGGTTCCCTCCTTTTCGGAAAACCAGGAGAGGGTAGTGATTCCCCACAGAGACCGCATTGAAACCCTGGAGAGCGGCCTGCAGCCGGAGAGATTTAAGTCTGTAGGTGGTCAGGAGCTGCCAAAACCTGTTGTGCTCAACAATCGCTCGTCCATCCAGGTGGCAAGCGGAACAGAAAACGGTTATGAGACACTCATTCCATTCGAGGGACGCACGTTTCTGAATACGACACCATCACCGGATGGAGAACGAATTGCATTTGAAGTGATGGGGGGCAATCTCTACGTCATGAACATTGACGGATCGAATATTGTAGATCTTGGCCGTGCAAACCGTCCGGAATGGTCACCCGACGGACGGCATATAGCCGCCATGCTCGCTGAAGATGATGGCCACCAGATGACAAAATCAGACATTGTAGCATTTACAACAGATGGTTCTGAATGCCTCTACTTCACCACTTCGTCGGGACTGATTGCGATGAGCCCGTCATGGTCACCGGATGGATCGAAAATTGCATTCCATGCTGAAAATGAGAACGGCATCTTTGTGCTGGAACTGGAAACCAATTAAGCTGCAGGTGGACCTTATGATGTTTAAACTCTCAAATACATTGAAGCAGACAGCGATAACAGTTGCGGCTCTGTTGCTTTCACTGCCAGTTCTGGCACAGGCACAAGATGCCGAAATTACCGGATTCGACGGCTGGTCGGTTGTCATTGACCCCGGACACAGCCAGACTGAAAATATGGGCATATTCGGATACTCCGAGGCAGAGAAGGTGCTGGAAATCTCCCTTCACCTGAGAGAAATTCTGGAACAGAAGACAGATATCTCGGAAGTCTTTCTCACGAGAGACAACCATACCGACGAGGTAAGCCTCCCTCAACGGTCAGACTTTGCCAATGACGTTGCGGCAGACTTTTTTCACTCCGTACACAGTGATGCCGGACCACCAAGCGCAAACTCTGCCCTGCTGCTTTGGGGCGGCTGGCTCAATCACCAGGGTCAGATCGTAGAAAAAACCCCAAACGGCGGAAAGGCGATGGGAGATATTATGAATGTAGACCTGCCAAATGCAATGAGGATCGGAACCCGCGGCTCCATTGCCGACCGTACGTTCTACACAACGGGCGTGGGGAATCAATGGCCCTACCTGTTTGTAAATCGTGAAACCAACATGGCATCGGTACTCTCAGAGGGAGGTTTTCACACCAACCCGGAACAGAATCAGCTCAACATGAACATCGACTACCTGAGGATTGAAGCGCAGAGCCACCTGTGGTCGTATATGGAGTATCTCGATATTGACCGGGTTGAGGTTGGGATATTGTCTGGTATTATTTCGGATGTTGAAACCGGTGATCCTATCAATGGTGCGGTTGTCACCGTAAACGGCAACTCCTATACAACCGACACATTCGAATCTCTTTTCAACCAATATTCCAACGATCCGGATCAGTTGTCGAACGGTTTCTACTATTTTCCTGACCTGACACCCGGATCTGCGTATACCCTTTCAATTGAAGCGGAAAACTATTACCCGGAAGAGATAGAGGTATCCATCAATTCATTTGATTTCACCTTTGCGGATGTTGAGCTGCTCTCGAGCCTTCCTCCTTTTGTAGAAATTCTCCATTACGATCCGGATGAAGGTCTGATGCCGGGGCAAAATCTGAGAATTGAGTTTAACCGCGCAATGAATCGTCAATCCGTTGAGGACGCTATTGAGATCAGCCCGGAAGTAGAATACACGGTAAGCTGGCAAAATGATCGCATTATTCGGATTCGCACGCAGAACTTTGAGTTTCTGACCGAATACACTCTAACGATTCATGATACCGCAATGGATCAGTTCGACAACAAGCTTGATGGAGATTTCGATGGTGAAGAAGGCGGTATTTATACGGCTGTCATTCAGACTACATCTGAAGATACAGATCCGCCTGAGCTTCTCACAAGCTACCCGCTGAATTCAGGTTTCAACTTTTTTAATGAAGATATCATACAAGTTGTGTTTGATGAACCTCTGAACGAAGAAGTCTTACAGAGTTTAAGCTTTGAGCTTGAATCTTCATCCAGTGCGGATCCGGAATTTTCCGTTCAGTATACCGAAGTAAACGGGCTCGGTGTGGTGCAGTTCATCCCTCACAGCCCGTTGGTAGCTGCGCAGTCCTACAATCTACTGCTCCCTGCCGGAATTGAAGATCCCTTTGGAAATGCAACCGACAATGAGATATCGATCGGTTTTATAACCTCAGGCGATGCCATTTCAAATCCACGCAACATCGACTCCTTCGATGAGGGAGTCTCCGATTGGTGGGAGCCTCAGCAGAGTGGCAGCACCAGCGGCATCAATACCCAGGCTACAAGCCGGCCCCATGAAACGAGTGAACATTTAAGTGAAAAAGGAAGCAGCGGGGCTATGAGAATCAATTACGGCTGGGATGAAGCGTCCGGCGGCCCCTACCTGATTCGCGTGTACAGGGGAGGCGGACTTCGGTTCAATTCAGACGACGAAATGCATGCGTACGTTTTTGGAGACGGATCGAACACACCCATGCGTTTTGTTGTCAGAGATTCAAATAATGAACTGGAGGCGAGCGACTGGATGGAAATTGACTGGGCCGGATGGCGCCTCGTTCGCTGGGAGATGACAAATGAAACGACAAATGCGTGGGTGAATGGCAATGGAGTTCTGAATGGCGAACTATATTTAGATAGCATACAGCTGCGATATGCAGAGGGTGAATCAGCCATTGAAGGATCGATTATCGTAGACGATCTGAAAGTGGTTCGAACAGGGCTGGCAACATCAACTGAAGATCCACTTGCCGATCAGCTCCCGAAAGAAGTTCAGCTCGAACAGAACTATCCAAACCCGTTTAATCCAACTACCGTCATCAGCTACCGGCTTCCTGAGGCAGCCAGCGTAAGCCTGAACGTTTACAATTTAACCGGTCAGCTTGTGGCAACTCTGGACGAAGGTACAAGAAGTGCCGGCAGCCACACCGTAA
>PXDL01000093.1 GCA_003566395.1 Balneolia bacterium
CTAGCCATCTCTGATGGCGCGGGCAGGTTCCCGGGCGATATTAGATCATAATGTCGGTTGTGCGAGCGGGACGGCTTCCGGAAACAAAAGGGCTCAAGCGGGCGAGGCGATGGCGGGAGGGGCGGCCGATTGGAACAAGGGCGGGCCGGGTGGCGTTGAGGCCGATCGGCGTATACTTGTGATGGTTAAGTCGATTCTTCAATGCTCGTGGGGCGACATTTCATTCTTATTCTCAGGAAAATTTTTATCAAAGAGAAGGCCCAAAACAGAAAACAAACAAATAACCATTAAAGAAAGAAACAGAGCACCAGACTTCTGCCAACTTGCAAGACATCCCAGAAAAGATGAAAACACAACCACTCCCCAAGGGGAAAAACCACAAACACTCTTTTCTTCAAGCCTCTTTATCATAGCAAAAAATGAGATTGATGCCAATATCAAATACCCAGCGAAACGGAGAAGAAAAAGCACGCTCTCCATATCTAGATCACTAAAATTCACTATGATGCCATAAACCAAAAACAACAACACGGTCATTCCCCATAATAAAGAAACTCCAATCAGAGACATCAACACTCCCGCGAATGATTTAAAAACCACGCTCATGGAAAATTCAGAAACTCGGTATAGGGAGAGGTCCATGATTTATACGAGTGTAATCAACGTCACTACGATCAAGCACAAGGTCCACCTTAGACTCCAAGCTATCAGCAATATTCTCCAGGTAGTTTGTCCAAAGATGCCTAGCTTCTTCATGAAAAGAATCAACAAAAGGATTGAAAATCGTTAAGCGGTCGGCTCGTTCCATTCGGACACTTTGAAACTTCTCAAAAGCAAGAGTCTTAATATCGATGTCATGAATGATACCTCCTCTCGAAGGTGCTGTAACTTGCCATTCTCGCCATCCAACAAGAAAATGATTTCCAGTCGTCTCAGCCACCACAGATCGAATATGATCTCTATAGTGAAACCTCACATCAACACTCTTGTAGCCAAGCACTCGTAAACTCGCCCTTTGCCAAGCTTTGTCAGGAGTGAATACAGCTGTATAATTCTCCTCATTTACTCTAATGCCCTGCCCAAGGCCATGAAAATTAGCAAACGATTTAAGTTCGCCATAAACATCGTCTAGAACTTGCTCCAACCTATCTTCAAGAATACATACCTTAAGCATGATTCGGTGCATCGTAAAAGTTAACGACAACGGTCTCGCTATACGCCGCTCACTGGTATCATTTGGATTCTCTGGATCCTTCAAACCCAGATAATCCCACCGATTCACCGGATCATTCCCCACGAACGCATACAGGTTCAACCCACCCCGTTCTTCCAAGGGGTCGCGATTCAAAAACCTGCCTTGCCCGGGGCTGTAGAATCTGAAGCCGTAAACAGTTACCCCATCGTCGTAACCACAGGTACGGCTGAAAAATTGGTCTTCAGAATCGCTCCACCCGCAGATACCGGCCCCGGTGCCGGCAGTGAACGTGACACCAAATTCTGTGAAATTGCCGGCTGCGAAGTCGTCGTAACGGTAAGCGCGAGCCGCCACAGCTTCGTCCTCGGACTTCCCGGTCGCCGCAATCACCGAATCACAGGTAGCTGCCCGCCTGTCCAGGATTTCGGATCGGAACCACCTCCGATTAGGCAGCGCTGCTGCGTCAGGATCGTATTCTGCGTTCTTTATTTTATGTACTCCTTGAAACCGTTGCTAACACCTTTCCAGGTGCCGAACGTCATTCAGTTTCCGAACTGAAGAGCCTTCATCTCCTCCGGCGCATCTTCAAGCATTCTTTCGTACAAATGTACGTGTATCGGATTCATCCAGTTGCCGTCATCCATTTCCTGAAACACCGAATACAACCGAAACGCCTGTTCCCACCAAAACTCCGCGTAGCCCATTTGCCCACAATCTTGAAAATAGGCCGCGAGAACAGAAGCTAAACGAAAATATTCTAACTCAAACGCCGGAGCAACCTCCCGATCAAAAAGATCTTCGTACCTTTCCTCCGCACCTAGGCCCCACAAGTCAAACTCAAATCTACCGTATTCATGCAATATCTCAACAAACTCGCACAACCCCATGTTCTTTGCGCGAAGCGCAACCGAATAAAAAACACCCTGCGGATTTGGAGAAAACAAATAACCTGCTTCTTTCTCCGACCTTCGCAATCGAAGCTTCTCTGCCTTCATTCTGTCAAATATTCCTTTAACTACGCTTTTATCGTCCCTATAGTCTCTTAATACAGTTTCGGGCCCAAATGGCCCTCTGTAATCCCCAAACAGTGGTCTAGGAAAATCGTCCAGGCTTTCTCCTTTAACGAATCGAATAAGCATCTTTCTGTCTTCATCTTGGACTTTATTTGCCATTCGGTATGCGTGCTCGAAATATTCCCATTGATAAAAACTATACATAAGAAAGGCTTCAATTTTGATCGAACGATTACCGCTAGAATATATGCTAGATTCAAGTGCATCCTGAGACGCATCCTTATTCTCCAAAAGCTCGTCGTAATACTTCATGGGTGAAGCCGCGCCCGTATGAACGGCGTTAATTATATTAACAAGGCGTGTATTCTCTTTCTCCTCTTCGGCCGCTCTACTCTGAAAGTCATTACAGCCAACCGTTAGAATTAAAGTGCCCCAAACGAAGCAAACTATTGATTTCTGCATTACTGAAATGGACTTGGATGTCTACTGCTTTTAAAAAACTCATCTATCCAAAAGATAGCTTTAGAACGTGATAACGGTTGTGGCCGTGCGCCAATACTAAACGTGGTTGTCACGTGCCACCGGTGACAACGATCTAATCGAAGAATATTGCGATTGACATCAAACGATACGTTCAACTGAGGCATATACTCATTCTTATAATACGATAGGTCGGACCCTCTATCTATCATACCAGTGGCTATGCTCGTTCCACCTTTTACGCCCCTCATTCGCCGTGACTCGCTAAGATCTGGCTCACTCCCTGTGCTCGGAAGCCCTGGCCCTCCCTGGTCCAGTGAAAATCCATATTTGTCACGCGCCTGCTTTGCAGCTAAGGCCAATGGCTTTCCCAGTACATGCACTTCTCGATTCGCAGGAGGGGGCGGATTCAGTGATTGAAGCGTTGATCCACTGTTATCAGACGGAATCAAATATAGATCTTCAACATTGGGAGTGTTGTGAAGCAGTTCAAAAACCCTGCGGTAGGCTGCGTCATCGATCCGGCTCATAAGATCCCGTGTAGAGGGATCTGTATCTTGCGGACGCCGTCGGAGTGGGTAATTCTCCGGTCCACCCGGATAAACCGCCTGTAGACCAAGATAATCCCACCGGTTCACAGGATCATTCCCCACAAACCCATACAGGTTCAACCCGCCAGCCTCCTCAATCGGATCCCTGTTCAGGAACCGCCCTTGTCCCGGGCTGTAAAACCTGAAGCCGTAATAATGTTCGGGCGGCGAATCGTAGTGATGCTTTTGGGTGAGCGAGGAGGTGGTGGTGTATGTGTGAGCGTTAAGGATTTGCGCGGAGAGTAAGCGGTTTGTGGTGAAAG
>PXDL01000018.1 GCA_003566395.1 Balneolia bacterium
GGAAGGGTAGCTATCTACCCTGAGCACACTTTTTCAGCTTCAACGCAGTCAGCGGTAAAAATTCGCAGTTTTATAGCACACCCAAATTTGGGGTAACGCGTATTTTCTATATACTCATATTAATCAACCAATTGGACCGCATATTTTATCATTTCGTGAATAATTCGGGTTAAACGGTTCCGTATCTGGTCCAGGCTTTAATGCCTAAACGCCTCATTGTGATATAGTGGAAAAAATGGTACAATGGTTCGACAAACGGTTCCGGCCTGGTATTCCAGCCGGCTATACGTGTCATCTTGTTCCGGTATTTTATGCAATTGATTCGGTCTCGGCGGGTAGTTATTGACGGGGAAATTCAGTCCGCCGGAATACTTATGCGTGATCATCAGATCACCGAAATCCAGCCCTATGACTCCCCCTGGCAACCTCAAATCACCAAAGTCTTTGATTTTGGTGATGCCGTTGTGATGCCGGGCCTCATCGATGCACACGTGCATATCAACGAGCCGGGACGCACGGAATGGGAAGGCTTCGAATCAGCTACCCGTTCGGCCGCCTGCGGAGGCATCACCCTGCTGGCCGATATGCCGCTGAACAGCACGCCGGTCACCATCACCGCCGATGCCTTCCACCGGAAGCGAAAAAGCGCTGAAGGCCGGATTCATACCGATTGCACTTTTTACGGCGGGCTTATTCCCGGAAACCACCGCCATATTGAAGAACTGCTGGATGAAGGCGTGGCAGGCATCAAAGTATTTTTGTGCCCTTCCGGCCTCACCGATTTCCCGGCCGTAACGGAGGTGGACCTCAAAGCCGTGATGCCGGTACTGGCCGAGAAAGGCGTTCCCTTGCTGGCCCATGCCGAGCTTCAGCTTTCCCATTCGGCTCCCGCTTCGCCCATGCGCACCTACAAAGCATATGCAGAAAGCCGGCCGTCGGAATGGGAGGAAAAGGCCGTTGAGTCATTAATCCGGCTTTGCCGAGACACACAATGCCGGGTTCATGTTGTGCACGTGGCTTCGGTCCGCGCGGCCTCGCTGATTGCAGATGCCAAACGGGAAGGACTACCGATAAGCTGCGAAACGGCTCCGCACTATCTGTTTTTTGAATCAGACGAAGTGCCGGACGGAGACACCCGTTTTAAATGTGCACCTCCCATCAGGGACGATGCCAACCGCCGGGGTTTGCAAAAAGCACTCAGGGATGGTATTATCGATTTTGTAGCAACCGATCACTCGCCCTGCCCGCCGGAAATGAAACGGCTCGATACCGGCGACTTCAGCCGCGCATGGGGCGGCATCGCATCCCTGCAACTCCTTTTACCGGCACTCTGGACCGCCATGAAAGATACCGGCGCAACCTTGCCGGATATGGCGGCCTGGCTAAGCGGTCGCCCTGCCCGAATGCTCGGACTTGATAGGACACACGGCCGCATTGCTCCGGGTTTCAGGGCCGACTTCACCGTCTGGGATCCGGAAGCAACATTCACCGTAAATGGGCAGGAACTCCGGCACCGACACCCGCTAACGCCCTACGAAGGCAGAAGACTCTGCGGAGCCGTCGTTTCCACCTTTCTGCGCGGCCGTCGCATTTTCAACGGCACAAAATTAACAGAACAAAATCACGGACACATCATAGCGAATTTCAGAAGGAACATGAATGAGTAATCAATCAACAAGTGCAGCATTTACCGGCATGGTTGACCTTGCCTCGGTTAGGCTGGGGGGAAAAGCCCTCAAAGCCAGCGATGAGTTTTTTGCGGAAAAGGAAAACCTGCTTAAAGAAGACCGGGGTATTTACATTACCGACAAGTACACCGACAGGGGGAAATGGATGGACGGATGGGAATCGCGGCGCAAACGCGAACCCGGCCACGACTGGTGCATCGTACGGCTGGGCCTGCCCGGCGTAGTGCAGGGCGTGGATATCGACACCAACCATTTTCTCGGTAACCCCCCCGCCTATGCGTCTGTGGACGCCTGTAAAATCAGCGAAGATATAGATGAAAACGCTCTTGAAGGGCAGGTTAAGTGGAGGGAGATTTTACCCCGCTGTCCCCTGGCCCCCGGTTCTCAGAATTTATTCGGCATCGCCAGCGACCGGACCTGGACGCACATCAGGCTAAATATTTATCCCGACGGGGGCGTAGCGCGATTCAGGGTGTACGGCAACGTAACCCCACGCGTTCCGGTGAGTTCTCTGGGTGAAGTGGACCTTGTTGCCATGGCCAACGGCGGGCGGGCGGTAGCCTGCAGCGACATGTTTTTCAGCCCGATGTCCAACCTGATTTTACCCGACAGAGCCGCCAATATGGGTCAGGGTTGGGAAAGCCGACGACGACGCGGCCCCGGCAACGACTGGGTCATTTTGCGAACCGCACGGCCGGGTTACATCAAACGAATTGAGGTGGATACCAACCATTTCAAGGGGAATTATCCTGACTACTGCACCATCGATGCCTGCTACGCCCCGGATATTTATATTGATGCTCTCAACTGGCCGGATATCAGCTGGGACCGGATTTTAAATGAACAGAAACTTAAGGCTCACGAACAGCATTTTTTTGATGAGGAATTGCTTTCCGAGGGGCCTTACACGCATGTACGTCTAAATATTTACCCCGACGGGGGCGTCAGCCGTCTGAGGGTTTACGGGAGGTTTGGAGAAATGACTATTAAAGAAATCAACACCTTAAGTAATGAAGAGGCGGTAAACACGCTCTTGCTTTGCTGCGGATCCCGCCGCTGGGCGGAAGGCGTGGCGGCTCACCGGCCCTTTGATTCGGCACATGAGATTATCTCTCTGGCCGATGAAGTCTGGGATAATCTCGGTGAAGAAGATTGGCTGGAAGCTTTCAGCCATCACCCTAAAATCGGTGACATAGACAGCCTGAGGAAAAAGTTTATGTCCACCCGCTCGTGGGCGCAAAGTGAGCAAAGCGGTACGGCCGCGGCCTCCGATGAAGTGCTTCACGAACTGGCCGAGCTGAATGAAGCCTACCTCAAAAAGTTCAATTACATCTTTATCGTTTGCGCAACCGGAAAAAGCGCCGAAGAGATGCTCGACATTCTCAAAAGCCGCATCGACAACAAGCCCGAAGACGAGCTTCATATCGCGGCCGGAGAACAGAAGAAAATCACCAAAATAAGACTGGAAAAACTTCTCTCATGAAAACCACACTCACCGAATCTCAGCTAAACAGGCTTCATTCCCAAATCGGGGAGGCCAACGACGCATTCAGCAAACACTGGCCGGGAGAGTCCTCTTCGCGCCAGGCTGTGCATACCGTGTATGGAGGGGCTCAGATTTTCAAGGCTGAAACAGCGGCCAGGCTTGGTGAACTTGCCCGACGCTCCCTTGAGGAAAACGCCCCCGATTTTGCCTCCTTCGCCAGGGCGCTTCGCTTTCCCGGATGGGAAAAACTGCCCCATTCCGATAAAGAGATCAGCATGCTGACTGAATCACTCGGCTCCGGCGATGAAGCTTTGCACCGTAAAAATCCTGATGCCCGGCTTGCCTACTCGGTTTATACACGCATGAAAAAAAAGCTCGAACAGGAGCCCGTCGAAGATTTCCGCATTGACTTTGAAGATGGTTACGGAAACCGGCCCGATGCCGAAGAAGACGACGACGCACGGCGCAACGCACTTGAAGTAGCCAAAGGAATGGAACAGCGAAGTCTGCCGCCTTTTATCGGCATCCGCATCAAACCGCTTACGCCCGAGTTAAAGAAACGCTCGCTCCGCACCCTTGACTTATTCCTCACAACCTTGGCTGCGGAAACCGGCGGGCAGCTTCCCGGTAATTTCGTGGTTACGATCCCCAAAGTTGTATCAACCGCCGAAGTGGAAACACTGGTGGACTGCTTTGAGCTTCTTGAGGCGGGCACAGCCCTTAAACCCGGCTCGCTTAAACTTGAGCTTATGATAGAAACCCCGCAATCGCTGATCGGAAACGACGGACAGATACTGCTTCCCAAACTTATTACGGCCTCCCGCGGACGCTGTGCCGGGGCGCATTTCGGGGTGTATGATTACACGGCCGGGGTAAATATAACCGCCGATTTTCAGAGCATGGATCATCCGGCCTGCGATTTCGCCCGACATGTAATGAAGGTTTCCTTCGCTTCAACGGGCATCAATATATCGGACGGGGCCACCAACATCATGCCGATAGGTCCGCACCGTGCGGCCAAAGGTTCCGCCCTCACCGAGGCTCAAATTCAGGAAAACAGGAACGTAGTTCACCGAGCCTGGCGGCTTATGTTCGACCATGTGAATCATTCGCTGCGCCACGGCTATTATCAGGGATGGGATCTGCATCCGGCCCAGTTTCCGGTTCGGTACGCGGCGGTGTATTTGTTCTTTCTGCGCAACCTCGATACGGCCACGCACCGGCTCAAAACTTTTGTTGAGCGAGCCGCACAGGCTACGCTTGTCGGGGATGTTTTTGATGATGCGGCCACCGGACAGGGGCTGCTCAACTACTTTTTACGCGGACTCAACTGCGGGGCCGTCACAAAGGAAGAAGCCGAAGCAACCGGCCTCACCCTGGATGAATTCCGTGGACGGTCTTTTGTGAAAATACTCGAAAACCGCAGACGTTGATTCCCCCCGGTCGTAACCCGATCCCGAACAAAAATATTCATTATGAATTCGGCTGAATCATCACCGGTTCATCCAAAAACTGCAACTATCTTATGAAAAGTCCCATAACAACGCACGTGCTGGATACGGCCAACGGTCATCCGGCAAGCGGCATTCACGTAACTCTGGAAAAACGCGGAGATAACGGCAAATGGAAAGAGCTGGCTAACGACGTAACCAACGAAGACGGCCGCATCACCGACTGGTATAAACCCGGAAGCAAAGCCGAGCCGGGTACATACAGGGTCGTCTTTCACGTTGAACCTTACCTTAAAGCGACCGGACCCTCTCCACTGTTTTATTCCGAGATCCCGGTTATTTTCCATTTAAGCGAGCCCGAAGCTCATTACCACATTCCACTTTTATTAAACCCGTACGGGTACTCAACTTACAGGGGAAGTTAAGATTATGGCAAAAATGACGGAAAACAGTTACGGAAAATCCGGGGTGCGCCTGTTAAAAGTGCTGCGCGGAGACGACAAGCACCGGCTTATGGAATTCACCGTAGATATACGCTTGTTCGGTGATTTCGAGTCTGCCCATACCGAAGGCGACAACAGCAAGGTACTGCCCACCGATACCATGAAAAACACGGTGTACGTAATGGCCAAAAAACACAGCTTCGGATCGGCCGAGGAGTTCGGCCTGATTCTGGCGCGTCATTTCGTGAGCAGTCAGCCCCAAATCAGCAAGGCGCGCATCACCCTGAAAGAGCGCCCGTGGCAGCATATGACCCATGAGGGCAAACCCGACCCGCATGCCTTCACCCAGGCAACCGGAGAGCGTTCTACCACCTTTGTTGAGCACAGCGCATCTTCAACTCACATAAAAGCGGGGCTGGAAAACCTCATCATCCTGAAATCCACCAACTCCGGTTTCAGTAATTATGTGATGGATGAGTACACCACCCTGGCCGAAACCGACGACCGTGTCTTCGCCACAAGCCTAACCGCCACATGGTCTTACAATACGCTTAAAGCGGACTTCAACGCTATTCGCGGTACTATCCGCACCATGCTGCTGAAAACTTTTGCGGATCATCACAGTCTTTCGGTGCAGCATACCCTTTATGCTATGGGCGAGGACGTCCTTGCCGCCACCCCTGAGATGGAAACCATCAAAATGACCATGCCCAACAAGCACTTCCTCAAATTCGACCTCAAACCCTTCAAACTGGACAATAACAACGAGATTTTCTATCCTATCGAAGAGCCTTACGGATTAATAGAAGCCGAACTCAGTAGATAGTTTTTTCTTTTTGTTCAGGGTGATGCCGCCCGTTTCCTATTCCGGTTTCAGCCCTTATTCAAGTCAACATATCCGACATGACGACCGAATTTATCCTCAATAATAAAACCATCCGCACCAGCTTGTCTCCGGGCATGTCGCTGCTGGATTTCATCAGATACGAGCAGTATCTCAGCGGCACCAAAATCGGCTGCCGCGAAGGCGACTGCGGAGCCTGCACCATCCTGATCGGCGAGCCGGTTAACGGGGGTATGCGCTATAAAAGCATGACCTCCTGCGTTACGCCTCTGGGCAACGCCCGCAACAAACATGTGGTGACCATTGAGGGTGTTAATTTTGATGAACGGCTGAATCCCGTGCAGCAGGCAATGGTGGATAACGGCGGTACGCAATGCGGTTTCTGCACCGTAGGTTTCGTAGTCTCCTTTGTCGGATACTGTCTCACAGCAGAAAAACCAGACGTTGAAGGAGCCGTTAGCGCGATTGACGGAAATATCTGCCGGTGTACGGGCTATAAATCCATTGAACGGGCCGCCGCGGATATTACGGTGATGCTGGAAGGCAAAGATCTCGAAAACCCCATTCCCTGGCTTACAGAAGCCGGATTCTTGCCCGAATACTTCAACGGGATTGCCGACCGCCTGCGGAAAATGGAACAGCCGAAGAAACCCGTTAACGGCAGAGTGGTTGTGGGGGGCGGAACCGACCTGTATGTGCAGCGCCATGACGACATGCTTGAGGAAGAAATCGCCCTCATTTTTGACCGTCAGGAGCTTAATTCCATTCATATGAAGGGAAACAGCGTGGTGATGGGAGCATCGGCCACGGCCACCGATATGATGGAGTCCGACATTATGAAGGGAATTTTTCCGAATTTGTACGCGCATATGAAGCTGATTTCCTCCACGCCCATCCGCAATATGGGAACCGTGGGCGGAAACATCGTGAACGCGTCTCCCATCGGTGACCTGACCGCCTGGCTGCTTGCCCTCGGCACCGTCATCACCCTGAAAGCCCCGGACGGAAACACCCGCAGCATGCCCCTGAAAGACTTCTTTTTGGACTATAAAGTGCTGAATAAAAAAGAAGATGAAATCGTACACAGTTTCAGCTTCCCCATTCCGGATAAAGACATGCGTTTCAATTTTGAAAAAGTCTGCAAGCGCACCTATCTGGATATTGCCTCGGTCAACAGTGCCGTGCAGATGAAGGTTGAAGACGGCATTATCACCCATTTTTGCATGAGTGCCGGAGGTGTAGGCCCCACACCGCGCATCCTTCCCGAAACCGCCGCTTTCCTGATCGGCAAGCAGCCCGGCACGGCCCTGCTTACCGAAGCCGCCGATATTATTGCATCCGAGATTTCCCCGATAAGCGATGTCCGGGGTTCGTCCGACTATAAGCGTCTGCTGCTCCGGCAACTCTTTTTTGCCCACTTTCTGGAACTCTTCCCGGAACTGATCAACCCCAAGGAACTGGTATGAAAAACATAGACTCCCACGGCCATGTAACCGGCCGATCAATTTACCTCGACGACATCCCGACCCAGCGCGGTACGCTCTACTCCGTCGTTTTTGACGCCCCGGTTGCCCACGCTAAAATCAACCATGTGGATTATTCCGACGCGCTTCAGGTTCCGGGAATTGAGCGAATCATCACCCATGAAGACATCCCCGGCGAAAACCAGATCGGCGGGATTATTCCGGATGAGCCTCTTTTCGCTGAAGATGAAATTCACTTTTGGGGCCAGCCGATCGCTCTTATTGTGGGAACGAGCGAACATGTTTGCCGTAAAGCCCGCAGCCTCATTAAAATTGAGACCGAAGCGCTGCCGGTGATTACCGATCCGCGTGAGGCCTTCGCAAAAAACCAGCTTATTTGTCCGCCCCGGACCTTCAAGATGGGCGAGCCGGATGCCGTATGGGATGCCTGCACACATGTATTTGAAGGCCGTGCCGACTCCAACGGTCAGGAGCATCTCTACATAGAAACTCAGGGTGCTTACGCCTGGGAGATGGAAAACGGCAATATTAAAATCGCTACCTCCACGCAGGGTCCTACCGCCGTGCAGAGAACGGCGGCTAAGGTGCTCGGACTATCCATGCACAATATTGAGGTGGATGTTACGCGGCTCGGCGGGGGATTCGGAGGCAAAGAAGATCAGGCGACTCCCTGGGCTGTTATGGTAGCTCTGGCCGCCAAGCTGATGCATCGTCCTGTCAAGATTTCTGTCAACCGCATGGACGATATGCGCATGACCGGCAAACGCCATCCCTACAGCTCGGACTATAAAATCGGGCTGGATGAAGAGGGCCACATCCTGGCTTACGAGGCCATGATTTATCAAAATTCCGGTGCTGCCGCCGATCTCTCACCCGCTGTTATGGAGCGCACGCTCTTCCATTGCACCAACAGCTACTATGTGCCGAATGTAAAAGCTACCGCGGCCTGTTGCAGAACCAATTTGCCGCCCAACACCGCCTTCCGCGGATTCGGCGGTCCGCAGGGCATGTTTGTGATGGAGTCGGCCATAGCTCACGCGGCCCATGAGATGGGAATTCCGGCCCGTAAAATCCAGTATAAAAACCTGCTCAAAGACGGAGATGAATTTTCCTACGGGCAGATTGCCGAGCACGCAAATGCCGTTAAAGCCTGGGACGATGCCTCCCGGACCTACAAGCTGAGCGCTATTGAAAATGAAGTTCGAACGTTCAATGAAGAGCATCACACCGAGAAGAAAGGACTGGCGATTCAGCCGGTTTGCTTCGGCATCTCCTTCACTAATACGCAGATGAACAACGCCCGTGCGCTGGTCCATGTTTATCACGATGGAAGCATACACGTGAGCACCGGCGCGGTGGAAATGGGTCAGGGCGTGAATACAAAGATGTTGCAGGTGGCCATGAATACCTTCGGCGTTTCGGCTAATCGCGTGCGTTTGGATACCACCAATACCACCCGCGTAGCCAATACATCACCGACGGCCGCCAGCGCCGGAGCCGACCTTAACGGCAAAGCGCTCGAAATTGCCTGTACCGCTATCCTCGGACGGCTCCAAAAAGTAGCCGCGGAAAAGCTGAATTCGGCCCCGGAACGCATCACCCTTAAAAAAGAGACCGTGTATATTGACGACGCGCCGACGGAGCTTCACTGGGAGGAACTGGTGATGACGGCTTTTTCGCATCGCGTTTCTTTGTCGGAAAAAGGTCATTACGCTACCCCGGAAATCCATTTCGACAAGAGCAGGGAGAAGGGGCATCCGTTCGCCTATCACGTGTATGGAACCGCCATCATAGTGGTGAAGGTTGACTGCCTCCGCGGTCGCTATGTGTTTGAAGACGTCAACATCGTGCATGATTTCGGCAAGAGCATGAACACCATTGTGGATCTGGGCCAGATTGAAGGCGGCGTGGTGCAGGGAATCGGCTGGATGACCCTGGAAGAACTCAGCTTCACTAAAGAAGGGCGCCTGCTTTCAAACGCTCTTTCCACCTATAAAATCCCCGATATCTACGCCGTGCCGGAGGTGATAGACGTTAAACATCTTGAAACGGCCGGGCATGAACTTGCAATCCGCAAATCCAAGGCGGTCGGTGAACCTCCGCTCATGTACGGGCTGGGTGCCTATTTTGCTATTCAAAACGCGGTAAAAGCGTTTAACCCCGGCTACCTCCCGAAATTCGACGCTCCATTTACTCCCGAAAAAGTGCTGCTATCGCTGTACGAAGGCAAAGAAATCGGTGTAAAGAGCGGCAAGGGCGCGCTGGAATCCTGACTTCGGAGCATTGATCTTTTTTGAATTTCTGGAAACATATCATCCGCTATCTGAAACAGGAAGAGCGCGTTGCGCTTTTGATAGTGCTCGAAAGCATCGGGAGCAGTCCGGGGCGGCAGGGATTCAGGATGATGGTTTCCGAATCGGGCATGATGCACGGCACCGTTGGCGGAGGCATCATGGAACAAAAGATGGTGGAACTGGCCAAATCGAAGCTCATTGAAGGAACGAAGACTCCGTTCAAAAAGCGACAAGTTCACCGGGCCGAGGCCGAGAAAGAGCGCTCCGGTATGATCTGCTCGGGGGAACAAACGCTGGCATTTTATTTTCTTGATCCGGAGCATCTGCCTCTCGTTGAAGCAGTTACGAAAGATACATCCGCCGTTCTCATAGCCGATCAGGACGGCTTACAATTAGCAAAGGGATCGCCCGAAGCCGGACAGTTTCGCTATGAAACTTCCGGAGAGGCGTCCTGGCGCTTCGAGGAGCAGCTTCACTTCACCAATACTGCTTATATTTTCGGGGGCGGTCATGTGGGTCTGGCGATGAGCCGGTGCATGGCCATGCTTGATTTCAGAGTCGTGGTGTTCGACGATCGTGAGGGCCTCAACACCCTGGAGCAGAACAGCTGGGCCGATGAAAAACACATCATCAAGTATTCGGAGGCCGAACGGTACGTACCCGAAGGTGAACGGTCTTATGTAATTGTGATGACCTTCGGCTACCGCCCCGATGAGGTAATAATACGGCGGCTTCTGGGTCGGAAATTCAGGTATTTAGGGTTGATGGGCAGCCGTCATAAAATCGAGGTCATGCGCGAGAACCTTCTAAAGGACGGTTATAAAAAAGAAGACTGGGACACCGTATTTACACCCATCGGGATTCCCATTCACAGTAAAACCACCGACGAAATTGCTATCAGCGTGGCGGCTGAAATTATCAACGTAAAAAACAGCGGCGGTTGATTTACGTTTTCTTGTGCTCATTCTTTTTGCGCAGCGCCAGCCCTTTGAAAAAATGCCAGAGCGTTAAGGCGGCAATACGGGCAGTGTGCCCGTCCGTATCGAACTTCGGATTCATTTCCACCAGATCGAAAGAGCGCACTTTGGGTGATACGCCGGCGCACCACGCGGCATGAAGCCACAAATGCAGCGGGATGCCGTCCGGGTTCGGTGCGCTCACGCCCGGTGCAATATGCTGACTCAACGCGTCCATATCCATAGTAACCATCACATTGCCGCGGGCCCGCTCGTAAATATTTCCGATGATGCGTTTGTTCAGCTCTCCTTTAAAAAAGTAGCCCGCCCGGCCTTTCGGAATCAGCTTTTGCAGATATTCCAGATGGCTGCGGGACAAGCTCTGCCGCTTCAGCCCTGCAACAATATAGCTGCGGCACAAGCCCGACTCATGCTCCAGCGCCTGACGAAACGGACTTCCTGAGTGCGGCTTTCCGTTTTTCAGCTCCCGGATATCTGCGTGGGCGTCCCAGTTTATGATCGATACCGGCTCATTCTGATTTACATAACCCAGAAAGTGGCCGTAGGAAGTTTCATGTCCGCCACCAAGGATTACCGGGATTTTACCTTTTTCCAGCACGCCGGAGACATAGCTGCCAAGCTGTACCTGAGCATCGGCAAGGCGGTCTGAATCGGGAAATATATTACCTTCATCGGCGGTGTTTCGCATTACATCTTCAAACGGAACTGCCGAGGCCGGGTCGGGGGTGAGTTTATAAAATGCCGACCTTATACTATCCGGCGCCTTTGCCGCTCCGGGACGTCCGTTGTTCAGCGCCACGCCTGAATCGGAGCAAAATCCACAAATTGTTATCCGGCCTGAACCGCCGGGGGCCCGTACCAGTGCGCCGAGCCGAATATCATCAGGCGTGGTCTGTGGAAGATTCAACGAATCGAAATCGGTGGGTAGATGTTGTAGGCTCATACGCTTATACTGTTACTTGAATTATGCTTCGGTTCGGTATTACGATACCACTGCTGCATTAATATTCAAAAAATTATGCTATCAAACGCACTTTCTGTTTACCTTGGTCATACACTTGAATAAAGGTGTAACATAACCAATCACGTGATTGTCAACACTACATGGCTGCAATACAACCTGAGCAGTTTTCGGACTGGAGCAGGCGGTTGAATGCTTCTGAAGAGCAAGCTTTCACCGAACTGTTCGATCATACTTATGATAGTTTAAGCGCGTACCTGCGTCAATTTATTTTTGATGCCGACGCTGCGGCAGACGTACTTCAGGACATGTATGTGAAATTATGGCAAATACGTGATACCATCGATCCTGAAAAATCGCTTCGTGCCCTCATGTACCAGATGGTGCGAAATCAGGCTCTTAATTATCTTAGAAGTCAAAAAGACAGGAACATAAGTCTCGACTCGATACCACAGGAAGCGCATATGGAAGAACCTGATCACCCTGAACCCGATGAACAGAACTACACCGGTCTGCTTCATACTAAAATTCAGGAATGGATACAGCAACTCCCTGATCGCCAGCGTGAAGCGTTCGAACTCAGCCGCTATGAAGGTATGAGTCATGAAGAAATTGCCCAGGTGATGGAACTTCAGCCACGAACGGTAAACAATCACATTGTACTTGCGCTTAACACCCTGAGAGACCGGCTTGATGCATTCAAAGCCCGGTACGAGGATTAATACTATGAAACGCCCAATCCCCTCACATATCGCCGGGCAGCTTCGAGAGCAGCCCCCCGAAGAGCGCCGTAAACTCGAAGAAGTTTGGCGCTTGGCCGGTGATAAACGCCCCGGAACCGAAGATGTTGAATCATCCGGAGGAACTAAAGAGCAGGCGCGTGAACACATTCTGAAGCGCATCCGGGATCTCGGAAGCGGTGACCCAAAACCGTCACATATACCTCACGATACCGAATCCTGGCTTGCTTCCCGGCCTGAAGAAGAGCGGAACAGTTTACTGGAAGTCTGGGAGTTAGCCGGCCGGAAGCGATCCGTACGAAAGGAAGAGATTGAATTAGCCGACGCCCGGAAAAAGAATGTCTTTAATGCTGTACGGGAGCGTGCCGGCACAGCGAAGCCACGCAAACCGGCCGGAACTATATACCGATTTTCGCAAAAACGCGCGCTTCTTACAGCCGCCGCTGCCGTACTGACGATCATTTTTATGAGCCTGGCCATCTGGCAGCTCGGGGGAAGTGATGAAATATATTTTGCCGCTCCTGGTGAAACCCTGACCGTAAATCTTGCAGACGGCTCCGTAGCGGAACTCAACAGCGGATCCGAGCTTCGTATTCACCAGCGTTTTGGAAGTGCCAACCGGGATGTTCAGCTCAGCGGAGAAGCTTTTTTTGAAGTTGCCCGAAGTGATATCCAATTTCGGGTGAGCACGACCAACGCTGTCGTAAAGGTTTTAGGCACGGCTTTTAATGTTAGAAGCTGGCCCGAGCAGGACAGCGAGCAAACTGTTGTTGCCGTAACATCCGGACTTGTGGAAGTCATTAACCCCATCCGTGATGAGCAGCCCCGGCGGATAGAATCGGGCCAGGTAAGCCGGGTTCTGGGTATCGGCGAACTTCCCGAACTGCTTGAGGAGGCCCGTCTCGGAGACGCCATAGCGTGGAGAAACCGCAACCTTGCCTTTAATGGTATCAGGCTCACCGATGCGCTGGCCGAACTCCGGCGCCGTTTCAACGTCCACATCACCCTTGAATCCGGTATAAACCGCTCAATGGCCATTACGGCATTTTACCAGCAACCTGAAAGCGCAAAACAGGTACTCACCGACATTGCCTCGCTCAGCGGCCTGGAACTTGTGGAAACAGAAGAGGGATTTGTACTTAAAAAACCCGCTCCGACACCACGGGAAGGGACGGAATAAGCAGGGCGAGTGTTGGAAGATTATGATGATGAATGAAGATTAAGACGACGCTGTAGGAAGATCGGGAACTACTTTTGCGGCCTTGACAACTATACTGATATTATCAGGCATTCGGCCGGATTTATTCAATTGCTGTTATTTGATCATTGAACACATTTACCAGCTTATGATTCTTGCTTAATTGAATTACCGATTCCCAATGTTTATCTAAAAACTCAAACATCCGGGCTAATTTCATATTTCCAGGCTTGATGTGTATAACTCGCGGAGGAGGACCGGACATCATGATTCTATCGGAAAAATCACTGTCTTTTGTAACGATAGTCAAGCCTCTTTGCTTTGCGAACTCCCTTTTTTCACTATCCGTCCAAGTGTCACCTATCTCAGATTGATGCAGATACCGGTCATCATTCCAAATTGAAAACCGATAAGGCAAATTGGCATCAATCAGATACTCAGACATTAGGCGAGTTGCTTTATTTCGTATTTAGCCTCCATCATGGCAGCTGCAAACCTGAGTACAGCATCAATATCCTCAGACTCAAGCGTTGGATACTGATTTAAGATGTCTTCTTTAGAGTCGCCCTCCGCAAGATATCCGAGTATGTTCTGCACGGTAATTCGTTTACCACGGATAACAGGCCTCCCATTACAAATTAGAGGATCAATACTAATTCTATCTAATACGTTCATATTATTTTAAATCAATTTGATTCGACAAGCCTTCTACCATTTCCTCGGGATATTCTAAATAGTGTAAGTTAGTGAATTATGTTGATCTCCTTTTTTGATTATTAAATTGTCTGAATAATCAACGAAAACTACGTAAGAAACATATTGCTACTACATACCCGCCAGGAATCTAAACATAAAAGTGCTTCATCGCCCGCCGGTCCCGAATGGATCGAACAACAGTTAGCCCCGGCGTGTAAACCCGGGGCGAATTGATATGGACATAAAAGTCTAAAAAGGCTTATCTCTCGTTACCTTACTCGCTTCCGCTCTCAATAGGCGTGTCTTCTCGGTTGCCCCACTCAAACCAGGAGCCTTCGTACGCACGGACGCTGTCGTAGCCCATCAGGCGCAGGGTGAAGAACGCATGAGAGCCGCGGACGTTACTTTGGCAGTGGGTAATTACTTCTTTATCGGGTGTGATGCCTTTCTCTTCGAGCAGGGCGGCGATCTCCCCGGCAGCTTTGAAAACCGGAATCTCATCTTCCGTTATGAAATTCCGCCACTCCAGGTTCACGGCGCCGGGAATATGGCCCGACCGTGCGGACCGCACCTCCTCACCGGTATATTCTTCAGGCGTGCGGGCATCCAGAATCACCACATCATCACGGTCATAATTGCCGGTCAGAAACCTTATATCACAAGCACGGGCTTCATTCACTTCTGCCGTAAAATTTCCGGGTACGGGGATTTCCCCATCTGTTTCCACCGGCATTTCAGCGGCCTTCCAGGCTGTGAATCCTCCGTTTAAGACGGACGCGTTTTCATGACCGTACAAACTCAGGGCATAAAACAGCCGGGAAGCACCCAGGCCGTTACCGTTATCATACATAATTATATGTGAATCGCCGTTCACGCCGATTGTTCGCATCA
>PXDL01000550.1 GCA_003566395.1 Balneolia bacterium
CAAACTTTTACCAAATCTAATCGCCGATGCTCCCCTTCTGTTTCTGTTACGCTCATTCCTGCCTCTCGGCAATGTACCACATGATATTGGTGATACTGAGAAGCGAAATCACCTTATCCGAACAGTCGAAAACCTCTCTAAAATATGGAATTGTAAGTTCCCTATAGGTTTAGTGCGATTTCTTCTACATAGGTTATTTCGCGGTTTCGAGGCATCAGGGATCGTTGGCCGCCAGCAAATCAATTTGCTAAAATGAGCCTGTCAAATCTTCACCCCTCGCAAAACTTACAGCTCCGGGATGCTACTGAGCTACCCGGTCTTCAAACAGCTTTTTGAATTTTTCGATCTTAGGCACAATCATAACCTGACAATACGCCTGATCACTGTTTCTGTTGAAGTAATCCTGATGATAGTCCTCGGCCTCATAAAAAATATCCAAAGGCTTGATTTCTGTAACAATGGGATCATCCCAAATTTCGGCGGAATCGAGTTCTTTTTTTACCGACCCGGCAAGATCTTTCTGCTCGGAATCCTCATAAAGAATAATTGAGCGGTATTGCGGGCCAATGTCGTTTCCCTGTCTGTTCAGGGTCGTCGGGTTGTGGGTACGAAAGAAGATTTCGAGCAGCTTTTCATAGGCGACTTCAGAAGGATCATACGTTACCTGAATAACTTCGGCATGACCGGTGGTTCCGGTGGTGACCTGTCTGTACGTAGGGTTTTCGACATGTCCGCCGGCATAGCCCGACACGACCTGCTTCACGCCTTGAACTCGTTGAAAAACAGCTTCGGTGCACCAAAAACAGCCGCCGCCGAATGTTGCTTTTTTATATTCTTCACTCATAGTAGTAGGTTTTGTTTCCGCCTGAGATGGTTTCACAGACTTATTTGCGAAGGCAAATAATCCGGCTACAGCAATAAAGGCGGCAATAATCCAGGTTGCATTCATAATTCAAATCACGTGGTGATGGGTTCGATGATAACACAAACCTGCAACGCGGCATTCACTCTAAAAATGTGCAGCGGGATGCAACCCGCAATCTCAGTTTAAAGAAGCGAACCTCTGTTCAACCCGTCATCACCCTTGATAAAACATAATGCATCTCACCTGCAATTTGGGCAGAGCGCCGATCATAGGTTCCGGCCTCTTCCGGTGTGCCGTCACTTGATTTAGGATCATCGTAGGTAAGCCGGATTCTTCCGACGGCGCCCGGTACAATCGGGCAATTAAGATCGGCATCGGAGCAGGTCATTATCGCAACTACGGGAGCTTCAATGGCCGGGTCGTCGAGCGTTTTTGACCAAAGCTTCATCGCAGGATAGCCGCCCGCCTCAACAAAAGCACAGTAATAAACAGGATTTTCGGACTCTGATTTTTTTTCAATCTGAAAACCGGTTCGCTCAAGTGAGGCGATGGTGCGTTCGTTACAGGCGGTTGCTTCGGTGCCGGCCGATTCCATACGGACCTGCGGTTTTCCGTCCGAGAGCTGATGCTGCACCACTTCCGCCCACACGCGGGCCAGATGACTTCTTCTTGAGTTATGCGTACACACAAAAAGAAGCATGGGCCGTGGTGAATCAGCCAACAAATTCTTCAATTTCCGGACCGCTTCGTCAAGAAGAACTTTCCTTTCACCGGAGGGATACCAGGCCTCGGCAGCCTGCTGAAGAAAACGATGTATAGCTGAATTCATCGGTATGAAATTAGCGTCTCGGGGTCAATAAGCTCACTATTACAACAAAAATAATCGATCCGATAATCGACCAAAGAATCGGAAACGCGCTTCCACCAACCTGCACCGTAAACAATTCCGGCAACCCCAGATAACCGCTTAACCATCTTCCAATCAATGCTCCGATAAATCCTACTACGATGGAAACGATGCATCCGCCGCGGTTAAATCCTGCAATAGACTGACCGATTGCACCGCAAATTCCGGCAATCAGCAATAACAATAAAAATTCAATCAGGCCCATATTTCCTCCCTGTTTCAGTGGTGACAGGCTCTGCAAGCCGTTAACAAAGCCCTTATGGTTTAATTAATTAGCTAAATACAGATATTAAGGTACGTTATTTTTCTGCTTTTTTCCGGTTTAGCTTTTCTCCCCTACCCTGCTGTGATCGCCGACATGCAGGGTTCCTGAGAAGTCATGGATTACCGCATGTGCTCCAACTGTACTTTTTTGAAGCTCACAAGCCGAAACCCTGGCATTGCTGTTTACAATTGCATCGGAGAGCGTACTTTGGTCGATTTCAGCACCGTCTTCAATAGCCACATTCGGGCCGATTGTGCTGTGCTTTAGGGTGACGTTCTCACCTATAAATACAGGAGGATGTATGGTACAGCCGGTATGTTTGATGTCTGCCGGAGGTGTTCCGCCGGTGCGAAGTATATGCGAGGTGGTATCCAGCCATGCTTGAAGCGTTCCGCAATCGAGCCAGGTTTCTACCGTGGCCGGGCGAAACAGGTTTCCGCGGCCCAGCAGCGTATCGATGGCGTCGGTAAGCTCGTACTCGCCCCGCTCACTCCTCAGGTCGTTCGTGATGATGCGATCAAGTTCATCGCGGAGTTCTTCGCCCTTGCGGAAATAATAAACCCCGATTATGGCAAGATTGGAAACCGGTTCGGACGGCTTCTCCACAAACCCGGTAATACGATCACCTTCCATGCGCGCCACGCCGTAACTCGAAGGATTTTCGACCTCTTTCAGCCAAATTACGGCATCGGAATCGGATGTATCCACCTTTCCGGTCGTTTCAAACAGCGTATCGGCGAAGGCCACGATAATTTCTCCCTGCATGGAATCTGCGGCACAAAATACGGCATGGGCCGTTCCGAGGGCTTCACTCTGATAATATACAGAGGCTTTAGCGCCCAACTTTTCGGCCATGGACCGGAGTTTATGCTCCACTTCCTTACCGAAATCCCCAAGCACAAAAGCCACTTCACTGATGGGCTGGTTGAGGCTTGCGCTGAAGGTCCTTACGATGCGCTCCACCATCATGGTTCCTGCTATCGGAAGCAGAGGTTTGGGAGTGGTGTGCGTGTGAGGGCGTAAACGCGTGCCGCGGCCGGCCATCGGTATAATCAGCTTCATGAAATAATGAAATATTTGTGACTTGTTCCTGAGGGTTGTTAGAAAGTCGCGAAAAGATAGCAGATGTTAGTATCTTTCGCGAATCAAAATACGGACCGGCTCTGTTGTTAACTTTTTAGTAATACCGCACGAAAAACCACATTCGCATTGCTTTATTTTATCCTGATTGAGCTTTTTACGCTGCTTTTTTTATTGGTTGTAGTACGCCACAGCTTTTACAGGGGCCGCTTTTTTCTTCACGTTTTTCAGCAAAAAGGGTATAAGCACAACGAATACCTGCGCTACATTCGGGCCACCAACCTGAGTGCATTTGTGGGTATGGCCCATCTTTTTGTGATCCCGCTTTTTCTGTTCGGTTTGTTTGAAGCCCGCTTTACCGAAACCGCATTTGTAATTATCATCAGCATTTTCGGGATTTGTTTTTTC
>PXDL01000413.1 GCA_003566395.1 Balneolia bacterium
CCATCATGCGCTCAATGGCGCCGTTGTTCCAGGTCTCGGATTCAAACCATTCCGCCATATCACCGGCAAGTTCGTCCTGATCCATAATTAGCGCGCCGGCAAAATAAGAGGCGTGGGTGTTGTTAAGCAGCTGATCGAAGGTGGCATCTTTCAGATATGACGAACTCGGGACTCTTTCCTTCAATCCGAGCACTTCGTATCCCAGTTCGCGGCAAAGGGAAAATAGTTGCTGAGATTCATGAAGGCGGCTGTTGACAAACATCAGGGGCGGTTTCTTGGGTAAATAAAGCGATCTGAAATGACTTAATTCCTGAGTTTCGGCCAGGCTATTCTCTTCAATCCGGTAGCCATATTCATTTTCCATCAGGCTTTTGATGTTGCGGTAATTCAGGCGGGTGCCGGTCAGGCTGTACTTTTTTTTGAAATCCGCTGCCTGCTGTTCGATCTCCGGGAAATAGTTGTTATGCATCTCCTGATACGAGCGAAGCGCCCCGAAAAGAAGATTTTCAACACTAAGGTCGTAGGTGCGCGAAATCTTGATGATGGTGTCGATGAGAGCGGCAAAGCGGGCCGGTGCGTTCGTCATGAACTCCATCAAATCGGACTTGTTGAATCCGAACAGGTCGAAGGGAATTTCCTGCATGATGCTCGTGCTCAGCAGGTCGGAGAGGGGCATCAGTTTTTGATCCAGCTGAAGAGAAACCAGCTCATCGTAAGGTTTGCCCAGCGCCTCGGCCAGCGACATAATTTTGTCGGCCTTCGGATACTTTTTTCCTTTTTCAATTTCATTCAGATAAGAGATGGAAAGACCGCTGCGCTCAGACAGCTCCTTGAGGGAAAGACCCAGCTGCTGACGAAGCCAGCTCACCTTCAAACCGAGTACAAGTGTGAGATTTTCCTTACTGATTCCCATTCAAATTCTGATATAAATAAAGTTTCGCTGTTAGCGGAAGATACTCAAAAAAGCCTCTTAAAGAAATTCGAAGCCATTTTCCGAAAGTGGATTCAACGGTATTTAGCGAAAAATAATTATTAGCGAAATTTCGCTTGTATTTAGAATTCTGCAAACCTAACTTGAGTGTAGTCATCAATCAATAAAAGGAGGGTTTTTCACAACCTTCCGGAAAAGCAAGGATTGATGCAGTTTGGCAGCCGGGAATATTACCCGGCGAAACCGCATCGGTCTAAATATTGAAATTGGAGTGTTTTATGTATGCCGAAAAAGATTTGACGAAAGAAGCCGGGCTTGTAGATGCAGGCTATGATGTACAGTTCAGGAAAAATGCCTGGACCGAATCAGCTCAAAAGGTATTTACTGAGCCGGTGTTGAAGATGATATCAGTTTTGCACAAACAAATGGGCCCGAGGCGAACCGAGCTTTTGCAAGCCCGGAAAGAGCGTCAGGCCGTTTGGGATAGGGGCACACTTCCGGATTACGAGCCTGCCGATAGCGAGGCCGTAACGGGAAACTGGAAGGTAGCCGAAATCCCGGCAGACCTCATGCAGAGAAGAGTGGAAATAACCGGTCCGGTAAACTCCGCGAAAATGGTAATCAACATGGTGAGCCGGAATGATAAGGGTGATCGCGCCGACATGGCGATGCTCGATTTCGAAGATTCCATGAAGCCCGAATGGATGAATATGGTGGACGGCTATCATAACGTCATCGGGGCCGTTGACGGCTCGCTGCGCGTTGAGGCGAAAGGAAAAGTGTACAGCGTCGATCAGCAGGACAAGGCCGGTGTGATGGTTCGGGTGCGCGGGCTTCAACTGGCCGAAAATAATATCATAGTACATGGAAAACCGGCTTCGGGAGGAATTGTTGACCTGGCCGTTACTTTTTATCACACCGGAAAAGCGCTTCTCGGTCAGGGCAAAACGCCCAAATATTATATACCGAAGTGCGAACATTATCTGGAAGCACGCTGGTGGAACGACCTGTTCAAAATGGTGCAGCAATCGGCCGGCATTCCCACCGGAACCCTTCGCGCTACGTTTCTTATCGAAACCTTACCGGCCGCATTTCAGATTGAAGAGATTCTCTACGAAATCCGTGAACACGCCGCCGGACTCAACACGGGCCGCTGGGACAAAATCTTTAGCGATATAAAAGTACTGAAAGCCCACCCTGACCGGGTTATGGCCGACCGGTCAACCATCAACATGCAAAAATACTGGATGGAAAATTACGCCAAACGCATTGTGCTGATCTGTCATAAACGGGGAGCTTTTGCGATGGGCGGCATGTCGGCATTCACGCCCGGCAAGACCGGTGATCTTAGAAAAAAACAGACCGCAAAAGTGGCGGAAGATAAAGCCTGGGAAGCCAAGCTCGGTCACGACGGCTGCTGGGTCTCTCACCCTTATTTCATCGGCGTGGCGCTGGAGCAGTTCAAAGAAAAAAATCAGCTCAGGGTCATTCCCGAATACGACAAATATCCCGATTTAATTCCCTCAACGGAAGGCCCCAAAACCCTTGACGGGCTTCGCACCAATGTGCGCGTGGGCATCGGCTACATGAACGGATGGCTGCAGGGCATCGGCTGTGTAGCCTGGGATAATCTGATGGAAGATCTCGCCACACTTGAGATTTCCAGAGCGCAATGCTGGCAGTGGAACCATCACGGCGTAATTCTGAATAACGGACTTAAAGTAACCCCTGAGTTAATCTCGAAGGTATTTAAAGAGGAACTGGCCAAGATTAATGAAGAAGTGGATGATCAGGTTCCTGATTCTGCGCAGGCCGGGAAGCTGAAAGCCGGATTCGAAAAAGCCGCGGCCGAAGCAGAAAAAATATTCCTGAAAGATGAACTTACCGATTTCCTTGCCGCAGGTTCCGAACCGATTTAGGAGCTGCGCACCAATTTCGACCTTTACTCACACCCAACACCTACACCCAACACATATTGTCTTATGAAAACTTCAGAAACCATCACCAATGAGTGGAAACAAAATCCTCGCTGGAAAGGCGTAAAACGCAATTATACGGCTGATGACGTCGTAAAACTGTCAGGTTCGGTAGCCGTGAAGCACACGCTTGCGGAGCTGGGCTCGGCCAGACTGTGGAAAGATTTGAAAACCGAGCCATATGTAAATGCCCTCGGTGCACTGACCGGAAACCAGGCGCTTCAGCAAGTGAAAGCCGGTCTTAAGGCCATCTATCTGAGCGGCTGGCAGGTTGCCGCCGATGCCAATGTGGCCGGACAAATGTATCCCGATCAAAGCCTGTATCCGGTGAATTCGGTGCCGGATGTTGTTAAGCGTATCAACCAGACGCTGCTTCGCGCCGATCAGATTCATCACAGTGAAGGCGGCGGAGATTTTGACTGGATGGTGCCCATTGTAGCAGATGCGGAAGCCGGATTTGGAGGCCCGCTTAATGCGTTCGAGCTGATGAAAGCGATGATCGCCGCCGGTGCCGCAGCCGTGCACTACGAAGACCAGCTGGCATCGGAGAAAAAATGTGGTCACCTGGGCGGAAAGGTACTTGTACCGACCTCTCAGTTCGAGAAAACACTGAATGC
>PXDL01000316.1 GCA_003566395.1 Balneolia bacterium
CGACAGGGGCACCAATCGTGCACAGCATCAAAATATACGGCAAAACATCACCATATTGAATCCGGAAAATCCGCGGAGATCTGAAGAAGATTCAGATGAGCGCTGCTCAGATAGCTAAAAATGAGGCTGTTCTCCAACTGTTACAGGAAAGCCTATTTAATCAGGCTCATGCTTCGGCTAATGCTGCGTCCGTTGTGGGTAAGCCTGAAAAAGTAGATGCCGCTTGCAAGTCGGGACGCATCGAAAGAAACCGTATGGGTTCCGGCTTCGAGCTGTTCTGCAAGAGGACGCGAGATGCGCTGCCCTAAAACGGTATAAATTTCCAGCTCGGCATATCCGTCTTGCGGGAGCGAAAATTCAAAAGTGGTGCTGCTGTTAAACGGATTGGGATAATTTTGTAACAGTTGCAATGCTTTGGGCTGCTCGGGCGGCTCTCCGGGATTCCAGGTGGGATTTTGGTTGAAATCAAGGGCCATATTGTTGAAGGTGACCCTTCCACCGTTATCAGCTTCCATATCCGGACCATCAAAACGGATGCGGACGCGAAAATTCGGGTTGAAATCGGCTTCTTCAATTAACCTGAAATCCAGAGAATAGGTCCGGTAGGAGTCGTGAAGTTGAAAAACATGTTCGTTGAGGCCGTCCGTCTGCCAGACAGGTTCACCTTCGGCTACCGAATACTCAATATGCAAACGCTCGGCTGCGCCTTCATCTTTAGCGGCGAAAGAGAAGTTCAGCCCGCTGATGCTGTCACTGGGCAGAAGCACGTGCAGTTCGTGTTCCCGGTCGTTTAGAGCGAAGGGTTGGCGAAGCTGCAATCCGCGCATCTGATCGGCATTGTAAGGATCCATACCGTTACCTTCCGGCCGGTAGTTTTCTTCGGTCGGACTGTTTCGTCTTTCCATAGAACCGCGGCGGAAATCCGGATGATCGCTGTCGTGAGGGTATCCTTCCAGAGCGGATTCAAATTCTATCCGGGCGCCTTCATCTACCGAAAAATAGGGATAGACGCGTTCCAGAGGTGTGTTATTGGGCATCTCATCGGTAAAGTAGAAAAACTGATGAAGCTGCATGTCGGGCGGAGTCTGAGGTTCTCCAAGTTGGGAATCCATCCATTCGAGCCGTTGAAGCAGCCAACCGGTCATCCAGTCGAGTTCCTCTTCCCAGCTTGAACCTACAAACCAATTTGGCCAGACGTGTTCACCAAGGATGGGCCAGCGGATGAAATTCCGTTGTTGGGCTTCGTCAAGCAGTTCCCGCTTGGACTCAATGAGGCCGGTAAGGTATTCTTCGGAAAAAATATCGGAGCGAAGCTCCCACCATCGCTGCCGCATCTGCTGTTCGTAGGCAGGGTCCTGAAGCAGCCGTACGTACCAGTCGCGCACCGCACAGCCGATGTAACAATCGTTTTCCGGGAGGAGGGTGAAGTACCAACCCTCGGTCTGCCAGCCACGCATATAATCGGCATTTCCGAGGCTGAGATTGAAATCCCAAACCGGACCCATCACCAGTTTCTGTCCGCGGTCTTTATACATGAAAGTGCTGAGCCGGTAACCGTCGATCTCCTTAAGAAGCTCCGTAAGCAAAAAATGGTCGATGAACGATTCAGTGTCAATCCAGGCGCGGTAGCCGGAACCGGGATCATCAAATTCCTGGCTGAAAAGAACGTGTTCGAAATCGCTCATATAATCACGGATGTACGTTTTTTGTGCACCGGTAGCGTCGTGTTCCTGCGGACGCACAAAAGCGAGTCTGGAACCGCGGTCGGTGGTAAATCCCTGCTGCCCTTCATTCAGGCGGTCTTTTTTGATGATGTATCCGCCGGTAATTTCAGGCTCCTGATTGTCGCCCGGTCCCAGTTTGCGGATATTGAGTCGCCCTTCACCCCACTTGATTCGTTCCGTGAGTATGTACACCCCATGATAGTGGCTGGAGTTGAGCGTACCGAGGCCGGGGTGCAGAAACAGTTCCACCGGCGTGGTTCGGGGTGCCCATCCACCGGCAAAGTGTGAGCCGAGATGATAGGCGATCATGTTGCGCATCAGTGTTTTGTCGCTGTAGGGAGCGTAGAGAATCCAGTTGTGATCTTCAGGCATGCCGAACAGGGCTTCCGGACGGTTTCGGGCTTCGTCGTCAAGCAGGTGGAAGCCGAACATTTTCTTGGGGAACATCTGTGAGCTGTTTCCGCGGATATTGGCTTTTGCGAGGCTGATTACGTCGGCCTCCCCGGTGAGTTGAGTGCGGTCTCCGCTGTTTCGGTTCAGAAAAAAATAGGAAACCGGCGTCCGGTCGTCCGGCGAAACCGGATTGTTGTATTCTTGCATCACAATAACGGGCAGGTCGGAGCTAAATCCCGGAGTGCCCGTACCGAGCTGCGTGAAATGTGCGCTTGAAGCCGGGCCTGACAGATAATCCTCAAGCTGAGCCGCAGCCCGGACTACGCGCGATCCGAAAATCTGGATGGGGTCGGTATAAATTGTTGCGTTCGGGTTTTCTGCGGGATCAGAGCCGTCTGTGGTAAATACGATTTCCGGAACCCCCGGCGTATCCGGATGGGGAGAAAGCTCCAGGTCGAAGGAGGATTCAAAAAATCCGCTTTCCCGTGAAAAAACAGGTGGGGGAAGGACGCCCGAATATCCGGTAGTGGTGTTGGGTTCCCCCGGCGTGGGAGTGTCGAAAAAACGGAAGGTATCGCTGCCGTCAGGTTTGCGGCCGTAGGAAATATCGCGGGGTACGGGGATAGCAGGTATAAAGTCGATCTGTGTGCCGCCGGGGGTGGTAAGCAGCAGCTCCTCTCCGCCTGCCGAAATGCGAAAGTTGGTATGAAATGGCTCGCCCGTATGCCCCCGATCTTTTCCCGAAGCCCAGATGAGCCGATACGCTCCGGCTTCCAGCTCTGTTTCAGGGATTACCCACTTGAACGGCCTGTTCTCGTTGTCGGACAGCCCGAATCCTCCAAGATTGACCGTTTCGTCTGAAGGGTTAAAAAGTTCGATCCAATCCTCGAATTCCCCGTCTTCATCAGCAATGGTATTTCCGTTGGATGCCTGAAATTCGTTGATTACCACGTGCTGCGATTGAAGCAACTGCAGGGGCGAGAAAATGAAAATAAAGGCGAAAATACCGGGAACTACTTTAAGAAAGGGCATCGACTGAAAACACGGTTAACGGAAAGTTGAAAACGGATGGTTGAGCATGGCAGAGGCCACGTTTAACATATTAAAATTAGTTGAAGTATTTAAAAGGAAAGATGATAACACGTTCGGCAGGGTTCCTCCTAAAAAATCCTTACGTCGCTAAATCGAAAATCTCAACAATCCTCAACTTTCGCACTTCCCCAAATACCAGGTATATGAGTACACTGCCGACATCTTCATATATATAGAAAATAATCTCGCCCCCCCTTGAGGCCAGGGTGGTGGTATCTGATTTAACGATTTATAAGATTCCGCAACGTAACGATTTGCGATCTGCTATTCGAAACCACCAACGAATACCGGCCTTGAGA
>PXDL01000105.1 GCA_003566395.1 Balneolia bacterium
AATTCTTGGTGAATAATCCGGCGAAGGTCTTTTTATGATTACAGTAAATCGTTCGGTCTCTTCGTCATTCACAAACTCAATATGCGGATAACTTTTTATTGATCTTCTTACTCCTGTGCCTACGCCGCGGTATGGCAGCATTTTTGAACCGGATGAGGTTAGTATGGGATTTCTGATTACGAATACACCGTTTCGGATATTTTCGACCGTCAGGCTGTTCGGTAATTTGCCCGGACTTGTTATTTCAACCCGGTCATCAAAAACAAAAATCAGTACCGGTGAGTTGATGCAGTAATCTCTGTGAAGCAGTGCGTTTACCACAAGCTCTTCCAGGACCAGCTTTGGGATTTCCGGGTCGCCAACGGTGTTAAAACCCTTTCCGTTTTGCTCTTTGCGAAGGCTTCTTAGTATAAAAGCAACGCTGCCTCTGTACACATACTGAAGATTACCTTTTAGGTCTTCACTATCCAGATATTTATCACCCGCCGGGTCGGTGCCGTAAAACCACACGGCTTCAACCATAAAAGCGGGCTTAAAGAATTGTGGTTTTTTCCCGAAAAGCAGGAGTCCTGCAAGATTGAGTGAGTTGGCATCACCAAGGCGCAGGTTTCTCACAAGGTCCGGCATGCTAAGGCTGCTCTCCTCCGGCGATTCTTCTTAAGTTTTTTCGTACCACTCGGTGAAGAAGATATGATCTATATCCTGAATTTTTGAGCCGTGAACGGGCTGTGCGTCAGCCCGGTCAATTAAATCGCGTAATGTTGATAAATCCATATTGTCACTATGATGCTTTTCCCAAACTATACCAACGTTTCAAACCTTGTTTTCGGCATTTGGCTTAAATTCAAAGATACTCTTTAATTTCCGGAGAGTGGAATTTTCGTAAATGAAAAGACTGGTTTTCACAGCTAAACGGAGTACAGTCTTTACCATTTTTCCGCAGCCGCGGTTTTTGGTACCTTTTGTCCGCACAAAAGGTAAGAAAAGCTGAATTCGAGCTTGGGGTTTCGGACTGCTTCCATTGATCGGCCCTCGGAAGCATCTCAACTTGATCAACATCCCGGCTCGGACCAAATTCTTTTGATTGACTACCCCGGACAGCTGACCTCCGCTTCGCTGCGTTCACCTGTCCGGGGCTACCTATAGGTAATCCCTAACGGGATAATTCCGACTGGTAAGACCGTCACTTTCCCTGATCTATATTAGCGTGGTTGAGAAGTTATAGATTATATCATAAGGGAGTTAAGGGTACAGTCATATTCATCAACTGTTGTGGTGCAACCGGAATGGAGTCCTCGGGATAACCGTAGCTAAATTTATGATTTTAAATATCTTAAATTACCCGGATACCAACAACCTGTAACTTGCAACCCACAACCTGAAACATATCCCACCAATTCAACATTCACAAATAGGTGCGACGGCAACCCATGTCATATTCATCAACTGTTCCGGAACAGCCGGAATGAACCCCTCTATATGACGGTATTATATATTGTTTATTAAAGACTTGTGAGATAAAAATTCTCTTAGGTGCTGCCTCTTCATCTAAAATAAATCCACGCAATTCGCCCAAAATCCGCGCAATTCGCGTTCCGAAAACTACTGTGATTCCTTCCTACTTTATCAACATCATAGAGCGTGTAAGACTCTTGCCGCCTGCCTGGATCCGGTAGTATGTAGGTTCCGATGGACAGGGGGGAGGCATCGAATGTTTTATGTCCGCAGCCAGGCCGAAGCCCGCAAGGAGACGGCCATAAAAAGCAAGCTGACCGAACCTTTCCTGGCCGCCGCCCGGAGCTCCCCGGGCAAACCACTGGGAACCAAGGGCACGGCCAGGGTCCATGAACGCATTGGCCGGATCAAAGAAAAGCATGCCCTTGTGGCTAAAGACTACGAGATTATCTATGGCTATGACTCGTCCGGAGATGTGGTCTGTGATCTTCACGGGCTCCACAAACCTTCCAGACCGTTTGGAAGCCAAGGCGTCTATTTTCTGGGCACCTCAATCAGGGATCTGTCGGAGGAATGGATCTGGCAGACCTACACCACGGTGCGCAGATCGAGGCTAGCTTTCACATCTTAATAAGCGATTCGAGCCTGCCTTGTTTGCGAAATCGCTGAAAATTAATTTACTTTAGTTTTGTTAGTTATGAACTAAAAGTTATCGTAATATGTGTACAAATAATATTTCTATAATTATTCGTTTTATAATTGCTGCCGGGGTGGTTTTTCTACCTGTTTTTTATGCTGTTCCGGCTATCTCAGAGACGGGTGACGATATTGTGACTCTTAACTTCATTCCTGATGAGGCCGGCGTATTTACAATGGCATCATCCAATACAGATAACCCTATGCAGATGGAATTCGGGTATGAATCTGAATCGGAATCCTTCGCTACCTTCAAGCTGCTTCACGGGGAGGCGGCACGCATGTTCAATACAGCATATTCCTGTAATTTTGATGCACATACCCAAAGTGAAATCGCGGGAAACACGTTTTACATAGAACACACCGAAAGACGTGATGCAGCTGTGGCAATTGCCAGGTACTACGACGGAGAAATCGCTCTTGAATTTGAATACAGGCACGGCGACTCCTACGGTTCGGAAGGAGAGGTCAATGGTTTGTTTGAGGAATTCCTGTCCGAAATTGATATCACCGCAATCCGGGAATCCGAACTTCCTGTTGTGCCCGCGCAGGCTGAAGGCGATGTAGACAAGCAGGCGCTGGCCGAACTGATTCCAGAATCAGGTGACGGACTGGTTAAGCAAGATGTGGTTATTTATGATGATGCGCTCCATATTCGCGTAGACTACATATATGAGCCCGACAACACTGAATATTCTTATCACTTGACATATGGTCAATATTCTCAGCGGTTGTACACTGTAATTGGTTCGACTTTTCCCGGCAGCTTTGATACAGGATATGAGTTCTGTCTCGGAAGTGACGGGGACCATATGGACGTTTTACCAAAGTTCGAATACCCCTCCGAAGAAGACATTGTAGCCTGGGAACTCGATAATATAGATTTGACCAACCAGAATCCGCTTGCGGCCTATTTCACCAGAGAAGCCGGTGAGTTTGAGATGACCGGATTTAGCTCCAATGTAAACCGGATGACTTTCACCGGAGAATACAGCTCGGCGGATAACCCCGGGGTTGCAGTATCATTAATGTATGGCGACCGGGCGATTCAGCAATATTCGAGGTCTCAGCTTGCCAATTTTGAGGATGGCATGGATCGCTTCGATTCCCAGGGGAATACCTTCTATATGATGTCGATGAGAGGCGAGTACGCGGCTATGACCTATCTTAATAATGGATTTGTGTTAACAGCCAGAGCGGATGGCCTGGACTCCGACGACGAAGCAATCGGACTGTTCGATAATGTGTTCAGCGAGTTGGATGCTGCCAGATTTGCCGGTCTCGATGCTCCGGAAGGTTTTGAGATGGAATACGACGGCACACTGCCCGACGGCACAAAGCACTGCATCGAT
>PXDL01000342.1 GCA_003566395.1 Balneolia bacterium
AATCATCGCTGTAAACACCCGCTGTATCTTGTTTATCTGTGTTTTCATACTCATGCCTTTATTTAATGACCGCAAATTTACCCGTCTTCTCACCTATGCCGGGGGCCGTAACGTGATAGATATACACCCCGTACGCCAGCTCGAGATTGTCTTTGGTTAACATATCCCAGACGTAGCGTCCGCTGTCGATCGGGTTGTTTACATTAATTGTCTGAACCAGCCTTCCCGACACTGAAAAGATGCGTATGGTACACTGAGACGGCAGGTTCGTAAAGTGAAGCTGTCTGATACGCGTCTGATCGGCACCGGCAGGACGAGGCTCGGCCAGGTGCGTACCGATATAGGGATTCGGAACCACACGAATTTCATCAAGACGTGATTTGGCAAGTTCCGGGTCTTCAGACGGCACATGCGAGTCGTCGATCGTGAATTCGAAAATGTCGTCGCTGGTAAACTCGCTATTCTGGTTCAGTATGATGACGTCTCCGGCACCGGCGCTGAATACCTGACCCGACTCGTACGGCTCAAGAGTGAGTTCCCAGGCTGTTTCAAGCTGTCCGGTTTCCGGATTCGGCTCTTTAATATAGATTTTGTCGCTGTCTGTACGACGCTTATCGCCGTGATAGACCGACGCAAAACCGGAGTGCCCGCGCTGGGAAGCGCTGATTCCGGGATGCGGCAGATAACCGAACTCAACCGGCTCACCGGTATCCCGGTTTATGACGCGGAAGTTGACATCCTGCGAAGGAGCCCGCATGGTCATGGCGCCGCGACTGACAGACATTTCCGCAGACTGAGTTCTTCCGACGGCCGCCGCCCTGCGTTCGGTTAGAAACTCAATTTTGTAATTGGCCGAACTTCCGTTTACACGCTGTGCACGGACAGTAGCCGGAACGCGGGCGTGGGTACGAGACTGCCACTCAGCCATACGAAGCCTTGATCCCGGACGTGCTTCTCTGCCGGATGAAGGACTGTATGTATCGTTTACCACGATTAGCTTCACACCGTCGAAAACCGGAAGGTCTTCACCGGAGAAATCGTCTCGTTCTTCATAGATCACCCGGTCGTTGGTTACGTCAATAACCGAGAAACTTTGAGTTTGACGCCAGGTTTCGCCCTCGGAAGTTACTTCTTCATCTTCGAAGACAATCCTGTAGGTTGTGTTGGGTCTTAAATCACGGGGATCCAAAACGGAGGCGATAACGGTTCCGGTTGCCTGACCGGCCTGATCCACTCTGCGGACATCCACATCGGCCGGTCCTACATAACCGATTGACTGCTGACCCGGAACAACAAGCTTCACATTTTGACCGGCGGTAAGGGAGCCGTCCGGATTAATACTCAGATTCACCGGTGATTCCGACGGAGCGATATCTGCAATTGCAGCGCCGCTGTTGTAGGCGGTTACCACGTAATAGTACTGGCGCCCGTTGATCACGTCGGTATCCACGAAATGACGTTGAAGCCCGGAGTCGTCACCGAGATAAAATTCCAGACCGTTAATATCAATCGGATGGTTTCCGGTGATGCCGTTCTCAAGGTCGAACTGGGCAATTGGCTGCAGGAACTGCACGTTACCGCGCCCATCGGTGATTCGACGTGAATCGGCCAGGGCCGGATCGGTTGAGCGGTAAACCCGGTATCCTTCAAAGTTTCTCGGGTTCACGCCGAGACGATCGAGGAAGCGGTCGAAAACGGCTTCAGCTTCGTCATCCCAGTAAAGCACCACATAGCCGTCACCGGGTACCGCTCTAAGGTTCGGAGGAGGAGGCGCAATGGCAAACTGATAGTTGGCATCGAACGCCCTGAAAGCGTTGGCGAGCTGCTGAGTAACAAGCTCTTCATCCGCAGTATTAGTCGGAGTACCGGTTTGGGCTACCGATACCGCAATAGCAAAACGCTGGATAGAACCGGCCCTCAGCGGGAAAAAGCTTGAGGTAATCATCTGATCGGTATCCTGGGTGGCCGGAGGTGCTTCGGGAAACAGACCCGGCACCATGTAGCGTCTCCAGATCTGGCCGTCGTTAAACTCAAGCGAGCCTGCCGATATAGCGGTGGCCGATGTAATACCGATCGCATCGGTCTCGCGAACGTCGGTTTTGTCGATATTCGGCTCGCCGGGGAAAGCTGTAAAGGCACCCGAACTTGGTAATCCGGACCCTTCTCCCCGGATGCCCGTTCCCTCAACGCCGTCGATCCCCACATCATCACGGGGCGTCCAATCCTGGTTGTTATCGAAGAAATCCTCACGGGATTCGTCGATCATGGGGGCAGCGGTGAACTCGTTCAGGTAAAAATTGTCGAAAAATTCTTCAGGGAAAATGGGTTCGCTTGGCCTGCGTGAATACAATTCCTTCAGTGCTTCCTGATACTCCTCAATAATCTGTGCGAAATCGGGATCATTAGCAATGCGCTGCTCCACCCATTGATCAGGGATTATCATACCGCGCTGTATATTCAGGCTGTCGGTTGGCACCCATTGGCCGTCTATTTCGGCCCAACCTGTTGCATCTATGCCGGGGTAGCCGTTATGACCTCCGTAAAATCCGTCCCATAAATAATTGATATGGCGTACGGCACGCGTAGTCGGTACCGGATCACCCGGGAGGAAACGTGTAAGGGTTAAATGGTTGGGCTGATTTTCATCTATCAATCCGTTGAGGTCGTCATCGATCAGGTTACGGTGGCGCGCCTGTAGGGTATCTTCCCGCACCGTCATTCCACCGGCCGGTAGCAGCACCTCACGTGCCTGATCCCGAGCATCATAGGTAATTACCGTTACATCACCGGCCTCAGCTGGCGGATAACGGAACAGGCGGCGATTACCGGCTTGATCTGTTAATACAATCGGGCTGCCGGGCTGAAGTTGTCGCTCGGCAAAATTCTGTTCGGTGAATAAGGGCACAATTTGATTGGAGAGTACATCAGAACTTGAAATAAACCCGCCGCCGTCTTCGGTAAGCAGAGAATAAAGATCGGCATTACCCGGATCGTAGAGTGAACCGCCTCCGAAGTAAAAGTCGCTGTCGCCGTCATTATCTATACCGTCAACATCATTCCCGGGTGTTTCAAGGAATCTAATAGCAGCCACGCCTATGGCCGTGCCGTCAAATTCGGGCGGAGATTGTGTTGGTGTAATATCGGTATAGAACGCGATGGAGCGCTCCTGATCAAAAAATGGAAAATCGTTTTCCGGAGTACCCACCCAGTCGGCCGTCCACAGCATGAACGAGACTTTATCATAATCGAACCGGCTGTCGTTGCGGATTTCAAAAATATTGAAATGCACGCTGCTTATAAGGTTTTGAGTCCAGGCCAGAATCCGGGAGTCCATCACAAAACCAAGCCCGCCTCGTGAGGGATCTTCGGGATCCGGCAGCCAGCGTCCTTCCTGTGACAAACGGGTATAAAGATCATCTCCGGAGCGATAGAAAAATTCCTGATCGGCATTAAATATGTCTTTTCCGAAAAATCCGTTCCACTGATCAGGCCAACCGGGATCGTTGGGATCGTCCAGTTTATCCGGCCAGAAATCGGGCCAGGTATTTCCCTGAGATGAACCCGGTCCGCGGTCGCTTCGTGCAAGTTCGGAAGAATCGGGATTAAAGTAGCCCGGAATCGGGTTTTTATCCCAGCTCTCACCGGTTTGAGGATTCGTACGGTAGTTAGGGGAAACCACTACCTGCAAATCATCTCCTGTGTTTTGATCAACGACTTCCGCACCGGTGAAAATCGATACAAAATAGATATACCGGCGGTTGGTGTTTTTGGGAAACTCAAAATAGAGTTCATCCACGTTTGAGTCGTTGGTCCGGCCGGAGAAGCCGAAATTATGATAGGTCGCACGCAGGGTGTTGGCATCCAGAATAGACTTGCGCCGCTCTTCAAAGGAAGACCGTTCGTCACTGGGCACATTGTCTGTAGGAGTTTGTGCAACTGTAACTGCATACGGGGCAATGCCGGCCAGGCAGGTAACCAGCACGGCCAAAAGGGTTCTGTGTAGCATGTTGCGTCGGTGTTTAGATAGAATATTCATTAGAAGGACATCTGGAAGCCAAATTGAACCCGTCTCGGTTCGGCGAACCTTCCTGGATCCTGATAAAATCCGGGATCGGCGCTTTCAAGCGGCCTTAGCGGTAGATCGGGGCTGCCGCTGTCGGTGAAGACCGAGCTGGGGTTGCGGGCATCGAGCAGGTTGTACACGTTAAAGAACAAGCCGACTTCATACCCCGCCAGACTCATGTTCTTATACATATTCAGGTCCAGCGTAAAGCTGGTGGGCATGCGCAGGCTGTTTGTGATGATGTCGCCTGTTGAGGTAATACCGACACTTCTGGGCACATTTGCCGAGGGTGTGTACGGCAGACCACTGCTGAAACGCTGCACGATATTAAATCCCCAGGTGTCGCGGGCATAAAAGAATGTGGAGTTCAGCACGTGGGTGCGGTCCCAGTTGGCGTTGGTCAGGAACCGGGCGAGATTCGTACCGGTCGTGTCACCAGAGGCAACTGCCGCAAAAAATTCAGCGGCCGGATCGGAGTTGGAATCCTCTGCAATCGAGAAGGTGTAATCAACCCCGAAACTTACACGGCGGGTTACGCGCTGGTTAATGGCGGCCGTAATTCCGCGAATGTTGGCATAGTCGCGGTTAATCCAGGTTCCGTAACGTACACTCGGGATGGCTGTCGGGTTGATCGGGCCTGAAGAGACGTAATCACGCTTATCTTCATAAAAAATACTTAGGTCCAGAGCCGTACCGGTAAAAATTTCCTGCTGAAGACCAAGCTCATACTTCACGCTTTGCTCCGGTTTAAGATCGGGATTACCAAACGGACCCTGGGCACCGGAAATACTTTGAAGTAACAGTTTGTCTCCGTTGTAAAGACGGTTGTAATCGGGAATCTGGAAGAAGTAGCCGTAGGAGAAATGGATTACACCATTGGCCGAAATAGGATAAGCAATACCAAGTCTGGGACTAAGCTGCCATTTTGCGCCGGCTTCCTGCCAGAAACCGTCCTCACGATCGGCATAACGTTGAGTAAGTCGGGGCCGGTCGCTCGCGGGAATTCTGCCGTTCGGCATAAAATAATCGAACCGGAGGCCTGCATTTATAATAAGATTGGCGTATTCAATCCGATCCTGAATATAGGCGCTAAGTGTTAGGGGCTTGCGAGTCCAAACTTCATGGCCGGGGGTGTTCTCCCGCGGCACACCCAACTCAAGCGCCCGGTCGCCCTCTATCTTGTCATTGGGGAGGTCATCTGGGAAGGGCTGCAAATCGGCCCCACCTGATAAGGGCACAAGGCCGAAGTTCCGGAAGTTGAGCACATCGGCCTGAACGTCAATTCCGGCTTTTATAAAGTGCTGATCGTTGACCTGGTGGTTGTATTCAATCTTACCGATAAAGGTTCGGGTATCCCTGTTGAAAAAGTTGTTACTGGTTCCGAATCGAGAAAAACGTGCTTCAGCGGGTTGAAACTGCTGCGGGAAATCTCCGGTTCGTTCGAAATTCAGATGGCGCCGGTCGTACGGATTGCCGTATAAGGAGGTCTCGAATGCATTGTAACGCATCGCAAGGTTGGCCGTCATAAACATATCTGCCGACGGTGTCCAGGTTGTCCTCCAGTTCAGGTAATGGCTGTTTCTCTCCGTTTCCGGATTATTAGCTGCCACCAGCCGACCACCATGATTGTAGCCGCGGCTGAACTCCTGACTGATATTTCCTATCAGGTTGAAACGGAACTGACTGCTGGCATTCCACTGCAGATTTCCCTGAAAACTGACGGTTTCAAACGGGTGCATGGAAACTTTGGTGCTGTCACGGAAGCCTTCATCAATATAACGGATTACATCGCCGTCGCTTTCTAAAATAGTGATCCACGGGTCTTCTTCACGGATGGTGTGCCCGTACAAGTTTACCGGGTTACTTGCCGATACCTGGGTATAACCGGGCTCCCAGATGGGGTTACCCGCATCATCGAAGTTCGGGACAATCGGCCCCTGAGGTGAGAAAGCGTTGTAGCCGTAAAGCCATCCTTCATTCCGAAAACGACGAGCCGTGGCAAAAAAGGTGAGGCGGTCACGAATGATGGGTCCGGATACGCTGGCCTCAATATTGTACTGATGAATCGGGTCCACATCGCCGAACTCAGAAGGCGCTCCGGGGTAAAGCCCGGTCCGGCCGGTTGCGTATTCCCCGCCCCAGATTCGCACATTGCCCTGGAAATTGTTGGTACCCGAACGCGTGGCGATGTTGATGATACCCGAGGTAGCCTGACCGTATTCGGCATTAAAGGCACCGGAAACCACCTGAAGTTCTTCAATAGCCTGATTATCCACTCTCAGGCCCTGTCCGCGGTCATAATCATCGGAGACCCGGACTCCGTCAACTATATAAGCGACTTCCGAAGCGCGTCCACCACGGATGTGGATGCTTCCTCCCGGTCCCACGGTAACACCGGCCTGAAGCTGGACAATATCACCCACTTCCTGTACCGGCAGCCGCTCAATATCCTGGCGGCTAACACGCGATTCGGAACTGGTAAGATCCCGGATTACTACATCGCGGGTGGCGCGAACCACAACCTCTTCTCCTTCAATCACCGATTCCGTCATTCGCATGTTCAGTTCGGTATTGAGGTCGGTACGTACCAGCACATCTTCAACAATCTGCGTGGAGTAGCCGATGTAACGGAATTCGATGGTGTAAGTACCCGGACGCACATTCAGTATCCGATAGTTTCCATCGAAATCGGTGGTGGTACCTTGTGTAGTACCCTGAATAATAACCTGTGCGCCGATAATCGGTTCACCATCTGCGGCATCGGTTACGGTACCGGTTATACGCCCGGCCTGAGCCTGTAGGGCATCCACCGCGAACAATCCGATAAAAATGGCAAACAAAAGTTTCGTAACCTGTTTCATATCATATGTTTATAATTGATTTGGAATGGCAAGCAAGCGGTCGTCATAGACTCTGGCATTAAATCTGTCGCGGGCTTCGCCGATCTTTTTCATTTTAAGTTCTTCCTCGGCCTCCGAACGCAGTACGCGCTCTACCTCGGGAATGGCTTCTTCATAGGTTAGCTGTCGCGGCTCAACTCTGCCGAGACATTTAAAAATATGAAAGCGCGTCCCTGTGATCTGAAACGGCCCGGCATAATCGCCCGGCTGAACGTTCTTCAGAGCCGGCGCCATCATCCCGAACTGATCGATCGGGGTATAGCCGATACGCCCGTAGTTTTCACGAGCTCCGGGGTCTGCGGTAAACCTGAGCAACAGCTCGTTGAAATCTTCACCGTCCTGCAACAGGGTCCAAACGTGGTCGGCAGCCTGCTGAGATGTAACTACAATTTCAGCCATATCAAGCTGAAGCGGCTCAACATAATAGTCCGGATTTGCCTCGAATTCGGCCTGTATCGCTTCTTCAGGAACCGTTACTTCAGAGGCGATATATTCGTTAAAACGGTCGTTGAGGTAGTTATAAAATGTCTCTTCTATGGTGCGCTGAACATAGGCGGCGTTGTATCCCGGATGAGAGCGGACACGGTCAAGCGCATGCGAGCGATAAGCCATAGAACGCATCTGGCTTTCAAAATCTCTGAATGAAGAAACCTGCTGACGTTGGCTGAACGATGTAAAGTGAGCTTCGCGAAGGAAGTCATCAACCGTAAAAACAAAACCATTTTGCTCAATTAGCGTCCGGCCGCGTACATCTGCAGGAAGTGAAAGCTGGAGGCGATCGAGTTCAGGATTGTAGCTCAGGTATCCTTCCGGATCATTTTGTATGGCTTCCCATAATTTGCGGGCGAGATCTTCATCCAGATCGAAAGCGGCCATGTTGTCGCGCAGGTGTGCCCTGACAGCAAGCTCCTTTTGTTGCGATCGGGCGATCATGCCAAGTTCTTCCCGCTTTTGGGCAAATTCGGTTTCCGTGATTACGGGCGTGGTAATCTGGTCGGTTACTTTTATGATGGAGTAGCCCCTGCTTGTTTTCACCGGACCCGAAATATCACCCACATCCATCCTGTAGGCGGCATCTTCGAAGGAAATATCCATGTCATCCACGGTAAAAAAGCCGAGATCGCCCCCGCTTCCGGCAAGATCGGGATTGCGAAAAATATCGGCTGCCAGCGACTCAAACGAACGTCCCTGCTCAAGTAAAGCAAAAAGGGAGTCGGCTTCGTGACGTGAGCGGGCATACAAGTGCGAAGCTCTGACCGAAGTATTCACCCTGAAAAAAAGTTCACGAAGAATTTCGTCGGTGATCTCAACATGGTCGGTAATAAAGCGGCGTTCAAACTCTTCCATGATGCTTTTACGCTCGATTAGCGCTTTCTGATACTGCGCATCCGGCGTTTCGTGCCAGCCCCGGTCGTGGGCGAATTCAACAACGACGTATCGGTTCAGTCGGGAGTTCAGAACCGATTTCATGACATCCGGGCTGAGGTTCATGCTATAACCTGCTCGGGCATTAACCCGCCGGAGTTCATTCAGGTAGTGTGCTTTGGAAATTTCAAACTGGCCGACCGTTGCAAGCACTTCTTCGTTTTCACCGTCATCAGAGCTTGAACAGCCTGAAACGCCGATTATCAGCAAAAGAATTGCTGCGGTAAGAAAAAGTTTAAGGGCAGTGTTTGACCTGTTGTAGTGCCGTGAGGCCATAGTGATGTAACACTTTTTAAATCAAATATCTATAATAATGTGCTTAGCATAACAAGGCGACGTGATTGTCATTCAAGGATACCTCTGAGATCAGGAAGCACATTTGAAAAATAGTGAAAGCGCTTACATTTTCAAACTAAAATATCCGATTTTTGTTTCTGCCGAAATCAAGCATCCTCTATTCTAATATAAAGCATCTCTTTTGGGGAACCGGTTTTCCAATGGATGTAATGAGTATTTCGAAACGCCCCCTGTGCTTTAGGTTTCCGGATAAACCGGACATGCTCTTGCTTTGAGGCTGAAAGTCTTCTTACAACTCAAGATGAGTTGGTGGAGGTGTTGATCATACATTGACGTACCGGCGTCCGGGGAATATCAGCGAATTGATAGAAAGCGAATTATAGAATTAGTTTCCGGTAATTATTTGATTCAATTTGAATTGAACACAATCGGTTGGTTGAATTCTTGCAACTCCTATGTCGAAATAATCATCTACTGTCAGGTTTCTACCGATAGGTTGTCCCTGCGGAACATGGGCTGTTTTGATGCCTCTATTCCTGATCTCGCTTAGAGATCATCCGGAATTTCTACGTGGTTGCCGCCATTGATACTGATACCTGCAACTATCGGATTGACAACTCCATTTGTTTGGATGCACAGCCGGCATCAATTAATCTTTTTACTTTACGGGAACTAACTTTTTGAGCATTGCGCTGCATGCTTAGCATCGAACAATGTCCCGTTAGGGACTTCCTGTCGGTAGAAATAAAGCCACAGCCCTACCAACCATTGTGCCGTCAGGTACAATCTATGGTTGGGTGATTGACATGCTTCAAAACGTTCTCTTTGGGAAAGGCGCACGTTTTCATGGTTCATGAATCCGGGAATTCTTAGCCCACAGAGCGTACCTACGGCACGCGCATTTCGGGTCGGTTTCGGGTTTCTACCGATAGATTGTCCCTACGGGACATGGGCTGTTTTGATGTCTCAATTCCAGCTTCGTGCCTTGGTAACTTGGTAGTTCAAAACGACTTTTCGACACGGAATCAAAATTCAGAATTCAACCCGCCACAAAAAAGTGGTCTCTTATAACAATGAAAACAGGAGAATTTCTCAAAATTGGACTTTCCGGAGTTCGCTCACCATTCATCATTAGGAGCGGAGCGACCTAAGCTTCGGCCTGTTCGGTTTTACGCCCGAATCGGTTCATTATGTAGTCATCGAGCATCTTTCTGAATTCTTTGCCTATTGCGTCGCCGGAGAGGGTCACGCGATGCTCACCGTCCACATATACCGGGGCCTTGGGTTCCTCAAACGTGCCGGGCAGCGAAATGCCGATATCGGCAAATTTAGATTCTCCGGGGCCGTTCACAACGCAGCCCATCACGGCTACATGCATGTCTTCTACACCCGGATAGACATCCCGCCAAATGGGCATCATTTCGCGGATGTAGCCCTGGATTTCATCGGCCAGTTCCTGAAAATAGGTGCTTTTGGTGCGGCCGCATCCGGGGCAGGCGGTAACCTGAGGAATAAAGCTGCGAATCCCCATAGACTGCAATATTTGCTGGCCTACCCGTACTTCTTCTGCACGGTCTCCTCCCGGTTGGGGCGTAAGTGAAATCCGGATGGTATCGCCTATGCCTTCGTTCAACAGTACGGAAAGAGCGGCTGAACTCGCTACAATGCCCTTCATCCCCATCCCGGCTTCGGTCAGGCCGAGATGCAGCGGATGATCACAGGCGGCGGCCATTCTACGATAAATGTGAATCAAATCCTGCACACCGCTCATTTTGCAGCTTATGATGATTTTATCTTTGGCCAGACCTACATCCTGAGCCAAAGCCGAGGAACGTGTCGCACTCTCTATAATGGTATCCATCATCACTTCCTTGGATGATTTCGGCTCGGGAAGCTCATTGTTTTCATCCATCTTCAGAGCCAGCAGCTGCTGATCCAGCGAACCCCAGTTCACGCCTATTCGAACCGGCTTATCGTATTTTACGGCCTGTTCAACAATGGTACAGAAATTTTTGTCTCGCCCGCGCGTGCCGGTATTCCCCGGATTGATGCGAAACTTGGCCAGCGCTTTGGCGCAGTCGGGAAACTGTGTAAGCAGTACATGACCGTTGTAGTGAAAATCCCCGACCACGGGCACTTCTACATTTTTGCGGTCCAGTTTTTCCATGATAAAAGGCACCGCCTGCGCGGCCTCTTTGTTATTTACGGTGATGCGTACGATCTCGGAACCGGCATCGGCCAGTTCGGCTATCTGTTTAACCGTATCGTCCACGTCGGCGGTATCGGTGTTGGTCATCGACTGAACAACAACCGGGGCACCACCGCCGACGGCTACGTTTCCCACCATCACTTGGGTGGAGTTTCTTCTTTGCTGAGGCTGCATGATCTGATAAAAAATCTATGGCTTTAGTAATTTCTATGAAACGAGTTGATTTGTCCGTCACCTTAACATTCCCGAAGATGATAAGGTTCTCTGCGGCCGGGTTTTCAGTTTCGTTTGCTCAACTCAAACAAGGTTCGCTTTTCGTCGTCGCTGAGGCCCTCATATCCGCTTTTAGATATTTTTTCAAGAATACGATCAAGTTCGTTTTGCTCGGTTTCATCCAGAATCTCCGCATCCGAAATCGTATGCATATTCTTGTTTCGCGGACCCTTGGAACGAGGCGGAGGAGGTGAGTCCGGACGCCGGAATTTTTTGAGGAATGAGCTGATCCAAAGGTCGTAGTGATAGCCTCTGAAATAGAGCTTCACCAATGCCCATCCCCAGAAAGCACCACCAATGTGAACGATGCGTGCTACGCCGTCCTGAGAGGAAATAAGCAGTAAATCAATCAGGATAAGTCCGGCTACCAGAAAACGTGCTTCGATGGGTGGAAGCAGCAGGAGCATCAGCTTAAATGTGGGAAAAAGCATCGCAAATGCCACCATAATACCGAACACGGCGCCCGAAGCTCCGATTGTAGGGATATCGCCGCCCCCTGTTATGGCTGTAACAAGGGTATTAAGCAGTGCCCCGCCGATACCGGCCCCGAAATAAATGGTAAGGAAATTCAGGGTACCAAGCTGCTGTTCCACCATCCGCCCAAGGAACCAGAGCCAGAGCATATTAAAGGCGATGTGCAGAAAATTGCCGTGGAGGAACATATACGTCACCACCCGCCACGGCTGCGTAAAGGTGACCACCGGATCGGAATAGAATCCGAATATGGAGTTCAGCCAGTTGCTAAAGCCGCTGCCTCCGATTAGCATACCGAAGAAAACCACCACATTGATGGTCAGAATCCAGCGCAGACCCGGAGGCATCATCAGCCAGCCACGTTTGAACGCTTGTCCGAAAGATTCCTGCTGATACATAGTTTAATCCAGACCGGTTGGAAGTTTCCAGAATTTGATGATCGCAAACCCGACAACCATTCCGCCCAGGTGTGCAAAGTGTGCGATACCCGTTTGCAGGTTCGACATACCCATGAAAAGCTCGAATACGCCGTACATCAATACAAAATATTTCGCTTTGATACCCACCGGCACAAGTAACATGAAAATTTTCCGATCCGGATACATCATCCCGAAAGCAAGCAAAATGGCAAAAACCCCGCCTGATGCTCCGATTACCGGCGTTCCGGTTACAATCATATGGATGACGGCCGCACCCAGGCCCGCACCGAAATAGTACAGCGCAAACGTTTTAGTTCCCCAAACGCCCTCTATGGCCGTGCCGAACATCCAAAGAGCGAACATATTGAACATGATATGCCAAAGACCGCCGTGCAGGAACATGTAGGTAATCAACTGCCAGGGACGAAAAAGGTCCGAATCGAGCGGAAACAGGGCAAAGTTAAAAAAGATAAACCCCTGAAGTGCTTCAATGTTCAGCGCAACAAAACAGAGTCCGTTAATGATTAATAAATGCTTTACGGCTGAAGTAAATGCTGAAGGCTGATAAGTATTCAAATGTTGATAACGTTTTGGAATGCTTTAGATAATCACAAACGCCGGTTCAGGATTGCGGAGCGAAGCTGGAATATTTCCGTAAATACATGAATGATAATTATTTATCATAAACCAAGCTCCGACAACGCCCGTATCCGATCGGGTTTGCCGAATTTAAAAATAATTAACTGCAACATGAGCATCCGGTTTAAAAAGACGTTGTAAAACCGTTCTTTTGCCCGTCATCTGCCATGTCGCAAAAATAAAATCCTTGAATATATAGTCTATACTGAGGATTTGTTTTTACCTGGGCGTTGAATTCGACCAAAATACCTGGTTTATCAAAGACTTCTTAAAAACCATCAGTGACGGGGCCTAAACCCGGCTTTTACCACATCAGATTTACCGGAATTCGATTCGTTTTTCTTAAACCTGTAATATACGTTTATTCCGCCTAATGTTACCCCCGGAATTCCCTGTCCCGGATAGGTGGTATCTCCGCACTGATAAAGTCCGGGTAAGGGCGGCTCGGTGGCGGGCCAGTCAACCAGCGACCGCTTCATGTTTTGCGGAATCCCACCAACCCTACCGTCTTTGCGAAACACCCAGTTCTGCCATGTAACCGGAGTAGCGGGAAAGCAAAGTTCCAGACCCGATTCCCGGAATCCGGGGAGCGAACGATTCAGAAAATCAAGGATAAAAGCCTGCACCACTTCTTTGTTATCCTCGTAGGCGCCGTCCATTTCAAACCACGGGCGCGCCGGCGTGTGGCAGGATATATTGAGTGCGCGTTTTCCTTCCGGGGCACGTACGGTATCACCCCGGGCCGAAAGCGATACAAAAACCGATTCCGCCCCTGTAACCGGCATGCTTTTTCCATCCGGTAAATGAAGCTGGTGATGCAAAGTGAGGTCGTCCGGGTAATCGTCGCCCGTAACCGCCCCCATCGTAAATGCCCCCCAGGCCTTACTGTAACGACCCGACTGTGCCGCATACCAGGAGCCCATTTCACCGGTGCAAATATCGGCCATATTCCAGACTGGGATTCCCGATATAACAAAAGGTGAATGATAGCGCTCCCCGTCTTCGGTTTCTGTGATGAAGCCACCTTCATCCATGCGGGAAAGGGCCGTTACCCTGCGCCTGGTTTTGACCTCTCCTCCTTTCGATTTCAGAAAAGCTTCCAGCTCTTCGATCATGGTAAGAAGTCCGCCGGGTACAAAAAAGTTGGAATAATTGGGATAAGTGATACCCGCCGCGCCAAAGATGAACGGCGTGTCCGAAGCATCCGCCTGCGCGGTAATCATCAGCTGCTGATCCACAAACCTTCTGAAAGCCGTCGTCAAAACGCCATATCGCTTCATAACTGCTTCCGTGCTTTGGAAAGCGTAGCGCAGCACCGGGGCGTCGGCCGGGTTGTTGTTAATGGCGAGTTGCAGCCAGTCTCCTGCCTTTTTGGGAGGAAAGAACACGTTCCGCTCCGAAACTTTCCAGATGGTATCGGCCACCATAAATGCTTCATCCCAAAACTCACGGTGCGCATCCTCATTCCCTTTAGCGAACGCCTTCACAGCTTCCTCTTTCCATTTCTCCCGGCTTTTATGCCTCAAAATCTGCCGCCCGTCGAGATGCACGGTCATCGAAGGATTGATCTCGGTGCGGCTGAGCCGGATCCCCAAATGATCTTCCAGTCTTTTCAGAGGTTGATGGGTATCGAAGCCGATAAGGGTGGTCGCTCCCGACTCAAATATATATCCTTTTCTTTTATAAGATGAACTGCATCCGCCCGGCACGTGCGCACCTTCCAGCACCGTAACACCGTACCCGTCGTTGGCAAGCATGCAAGCCGCACTCAGCCCGCCCATGCCTGAACCAATCACGATAATATCTGTACTAAATTCTTTGCCTGCACTCTTCCTTTTTTTCATGCCCGGTAAACGCCTCATTTACGCTTGTCGTTCAGGGAGAAGAGTACAGTTTGGCAGAATAACAATCTTAACAAGTTGACATTTTTCAGTTTCAGTTAGGGAGGATTTCGTAGCGGCGTGCAGTCGAAGTGATGAAATTGGATGACTGAGTAGAACTCCTATCCAATCATTCACTGGTGTCCGGTAAAACCAGCTACATTGGTTGGATGCATATCTGAAATTTCGATGTCGAAATTCACTTCTTTTACCTTTTGTGCGGACAAAAGGGTTCCAAAAACCGCCGGCTGGAAAAAATGGCTAAACCTCGTTACGTTCCGCTAAAAGAAACCAAAGCTCCCCGTCTCTTTTAGCAATTTGAAAAACTGTCCAACACTCAACATCCAACATTTCCTTCAACCACTGCCCCGAAACTCCACGGAGGTTTTTCTCATGCGTTGGTTTTTTCTGCTCAGC
>PXDL01000273.1 GCA_003566395.1 Balneolia bacterium
CAGGTAGGAATCGAGCGCCTGCAGTTCTTCACCGGAAGAGGGTGCTTCTGTGGTTGGATGCAGAGAACTGTTCATCAGGTCGGCATTGAGCACCATTTCCGATGCACCTTCTCCGAGCACAAGATCGGCAAGATGATTGTTCTCGGAATCGTTCTCCGACATCAGGTCAGCCTCCCCGCTGCCATACACGGTATTACCGGTAAATGCATTGTCGGTCGATGCGGAAGAAAACCCGATTCTTAGTCCATACCTGTCGGCTCCGGTAACGGTATTTCCGGAAATGGTATGTCCCGTGCTTCCCTGCACCGTAAGGCCGTCATTTCCGCTTCCGTGGATTTCATTATCGGTAATGGTGTTATCGGTTGCATTCCACAGCCGGATTCCTTGATTTCCCGAATCCCCGACCTCATTATCACTTACCGTATTGCCTTCACCATCCACCAGCCGGATACCTTCCCGCTGACTGTCCGAAATACTGTTTTCGCTGATGAGGTTTTCGTCACCCGAAATCCGGATTCCTTCCCTTCCGTTGGTGGAAAACGTATTTCCGGTAATTACGTTCTGGTTTCCACGCACATCAAGGCCGGATTCATTTTCCTCACCTGTTCCGGTGATGGTATTATCAGTGATGGTGTTTTCATGAGAACTTTGAGGAATACGGATTCCATAGGTGCCGTATCCGTTAGCTGTATTTCCGGTAACGGTATTGTCCGATGAACTACCAATCCAGTAGGCGTACCGGCTCTGGTTTTCCGTTTCATTATTTTCAATCACTACCCCTGAGGATTCATCTCTCAACCTGAATCCGTCACGGGAATCCGATACCTCGCTGTCGCGCATTTCTCCGCCTGTAACCCCTCCAAACCTCACACCTGACTGGCTCAAATCTGAGGCGGCTATATTTTGGACGGATACTTCATTCGTGTTTTCCACATCCACTCCATACTGCCAGCTTAGTATGGTTATGTTCGTAATGGTTACATTTTCTTCGGCTTCTACACCTATAGCCGTACGACTCCCCCCGCCTGTGAGGGTGTGCCCGCCTCCATCGAACTCCACATCAGAAGCCAATATTAAGAAGCAGTCGTCATCGGCTTCGATGTCGTTCACCACAATATATTCTCCGGGCAGGTTTATTTCGGCGCAATCAGAAAGCTGGGTAACCGCATCCGGATCAACAATCAGCACCGTGGCAGTATCGGTGTCGTCTTCGCTTTGTACGGTAATTTCACCGCTTCCGGCGTCCGATGCTTCGGTTGACCACTCAAGCACTATTTCGGTTTCATCGCCTGAGCCGAGCGAAACTTCCTGCTCATCGGCAGTATTTCCGTCGAAATCAAGAAGTTCAATGAGCTGCGTATCTTCTTCCGAGCCCGGATTCATGATACCGACCTCCACCACCAGAGTTTCATTGATGAGTACCGGTGTGTTGGTCGCTTCAATGCTTATCTGGAAAAGTGAGCCTTCGATTGGCTCTGAATCGAGCCATGGATCGAAAAGCACGTATTCATCCACGGAATCTCCGTCGCCGTTCGCAGACTGACCGGTTTCAGGATCATTCTCTCCGCCCGACGGCCCGTTTACTGCGCCCCACCAGTTGTTGCGCGCATTCACATTATGGTCGGGCCCGAAGGCCCCGCCTGTAAAGTCGTACACAACGCCCTCATTATTTCCGGAAATGATGTTTGAAGTAATCATAACCCCGTCTTCTTCTTCCAGCTCGTCGTCCACCAGAATAGCAGTGCCGTTGTTACCTGTAATGCTGTTTGATGAAATAACGATTTCCATGAAGTCAAAATCGCTGAATGAACCGGTTTGAAGCCATATTCCGCCTCCGTTGCCCGTCAACTCATTTTCGGTGATGGTTACCGGCTCAACGGCAAAAGTGGAAGAGGTATAATCTATTGCATAGTCCGCATTATCCGATATGGTATTATCATGTAAGATAATTTCGCCAAATCTGTTTACCCCCTCGAGCTCAATACCCGAAGCACTGTTTGAGAGTATTGTGTTCCCATCCATTTCTACTCCGGCCGAGGCAACCAACTTAACGCCCTGACTGCCGTTACTTTCAACAAGGTTGCCTTCAAGCAGGTTTTCCAGCGTCCCCGATAGACGGATTCCTTCCTCTTCATTATCTGCTACCGTATTTTCGGTGAGCGTAATTCCGTCGGCATCTTCCTGGAAGACATTTCCCTCAATACGGATTCCGCTTCCCTCGTTGAAAACAAACTCCGAGTTTGAGATTACAACGTCGTAAAGTTCTTCACTGAAAAAACCGTGCATACCGCTGCCTGTTACTTCGGTTTCAATCAGGGTGATGCCCTCCGTCTCTGCAACCATAATCCCATGGTTTTCGGCTCCGTCAATCCCGGTATCCGAGATCAGGATTTCCCCGCCACCGGATACCATTACTCCCTTTCCGGTAGCACCGGATATCGATATATCAGCGAGTTCCGATTCCAGGCTTTCGTTCAGGAAAACGGCATCAGCGCCTGAATTGATAATATCTGAATTGTTTACATTCACCGAAGAACTTTCACGGAGTTCAATTCCATAATGAGGTGCGTCAAGCACGCTGATTGCGGTGCCTTCGGAATTTTCAAGGGCATATAGCAACACTCCCACACCGGAACCCAAATCGGAGGATTCATAACTTACCTCAATGCCGTCTATCGTTACGCCTTCCGAGTGCGCGACCGAGATTCCATACCACCCGGCATTTTCGACGTCAATATCAGATATTTCAGCATCATCGGAAAACGCAAGAAGCACTCCTGCCGCTACTCCCAAAAACGAGCGGTCCGAAATTTCTATACCCTGCGCATTTACTGCAATCAGCTGACCGGCATCATTCGGAACCGGCCCGGTACTTTCATCGCTGTACCATAGCTGGTTGCCTTCCGGCCCTGCGGTGTTGTTGTCGTCTATTTGGTGCAGATAGTGCGACTCTTCGGTGCCTTCAATATAAATGCCATCCTCAAACGCATTGCCTGAGACAGGTACACCGTTGCTTTCCTCAAGCATTAATCCGGCAAGATTCCCGCCGGTCTGATTGTCTTCTACATTAAGGCCGGATGAGGCTCCCTGAAAATGAATACCAAACTGTCTGTTTTCCAATATTTCATTATCAAAAACATTCGCCTGTCCGCTTGAAGCTGAAATAATGCCGGATTCATTTTCTGAAATAGTATTACCGGAGATTTCTGCATTTTCACCCTGTTGAATTACAACTCCCTCACCCTCATTTTCAGTGATAGTATTGTCCGTAATTTGGGCTCCTGATCCGTTTACATAAACCCCGCCGAGCACATTGCCCTCAACTACATTATTTTCTGCGGAGTTACCGGTGGCATTACTCATATGCCCAACGCCGTACCACTGATTGTCCGTTATCTGATTATCCACAGCTGTACTGCCAGACGGCCCCGTTCCTCCGAGGTCTCTTCCGAAACGGATTCCGTCTTCGCTGTTTTCATAAATTATATTTTCGGCTAAATGGTGGTCTGAACCTCCGAAAACATGAATCCCTAAATCATTTCCATAGCTTTCATTTTCAGTAACCAGCGTGTTGTCCGCGGAGCTTGCAAGGTTTACCCCTGCTCTTGTATTGTTAAATACCTCATTATTTCTGATAATGGTGCCTTCTTCTGAAGAGCTTACTCTCACTCCGTTCCTGTCGTTATTCCACGATTCGTTGTTTTCCACAAGCTGGTTATTTCCTGAAGCAAGGAGGCCGTTAAAACCATTATTATACGTCTGGTTATTTACAGCCTGCGATCCCTCCGATTCGCTGCCTAAACTTATTCCACTCCCATCGTTGTTTCGGGATTCGTTGTTTTCCACCAGTGCATTCGTGCCGTTTCGGACCCCGATTCCATTCGGGTTAGAGAAACCACTTGAACCGCTTGCATTTGAAACTTCGTTTCCACTTATCGTAACCCCGTTACTTATTACACTAATTAGTTGAGACTGCCCAACTGCAATCCCAACCGCTGAGGTGTTTTGGACCGTGTTGTCGGATATTTCGGCATTGTCTGACTCTTGCTCTACATAAATGCCCTTTCTCCCATTGCTAACCATGTTTCCTTCTATCAGCGCACCGGGGACCCCAAATCCACGTATCCCGTCACGGCCCGGTTCAATTTCATTATCCAGAATCTCCACAGTGGAGCTAAACGCCGACATTATTCCGTTCATCTCGCCGCCGTTTATGGTGTTATTTTGAATTGTAACACCTGAGCTATACCAAGCTGTTATATCACCAAAATCCACAGCAGAAAATTCAGAATCGGTATTCAGCTGGTTATCCTCAATAGACACATTCGTGCTGAAATGCACCTGAACTGCGGCAGGCACGGATAAATCCAGGCCGGATATGTCCACATTCTCGGATTTCATTACAATTACCTGTGCTGCATCTTGAGGCGCATCAATGCCGGACCCGCTTATCACGAAATACACCGGATCGCCGGATATTGTATTTCCGGAGACTGAATAGGTCACATCATCAGCTTCTGCACCCTCCAGAATCCTGAAAAAAATCCCCATTTCCATTTCATTGGACTGGATACTGCTTCCGAAAGATTCCGCCACAAAAACATCAACATCGTGCCCGGTAAATGTATTGGAACTGATTGATGCATCCGGGCTGTCTTCAATGAAGATGCCGCGCTCATCATTATTTTCGAACTCATTACCCGATGCCTGCACATTTTCCGCGCCCTGAATATGAATGCCCGACCTTAGGTTACCTGATGAATGGTTATTATTGAAAACTGCATTATCAGAACCTGTAATCCGAACTCCGTCGAAGAATATTCCCGGCAGAGCACCACCGGTGTTGGTTATGGTATTTCCAGTTGCGCTAAAACCATCTGAGTTCGATGCAAGTAGTCCGTGGCGGTTGGTATTTTGAATAGTATTATTGCTGACGGTGCCGTTTTCAGAACTTGAAAAAGTAATTCCGTTTATTCCGGCACTTTCTACTACACTATTTGTTACCAAAACTTCATCTGATGATGACACGGAGATTGCAGAACCGCTCCCGACCGAAACTGTGAGATTGCTCAATACGGTCGCGTGCGCATCGGATACAGAAACGCCCCCATTTGAGGCATCTACGCTCAAATACCTTAGACTAACTCCGGTCGCATCTTCAATTTCAACTCCAATATTCACATCCGATCCGGTTATCAACGGCGGATTATCAGAATCAGCAGCTTGCAGGGTGATGTTATTTGTGGTGATGCTGAGTTCCTCGTTGTACTCACCCGGTTCCATGCAAATTACAGTTCCGGGTGAAGCCTCATTAATGGCACCCTGTACCGATGAATTTACCGTAACATCGCAGTCTTCGGTCAGGTTTTGAGCCTGAAGTTTTTCAGTGCCGAATGTCAGTAAAATGCTGAAAAATAAAACACAGTTACAAATCGCGCTATTATATCCAATTCCCTTATTCGTGAAGTTGTAGTAATAATCCATAGTTCCGGAACCTTTTTTTATCATGAGGGACAAAGCTTTATCTGAAATGCAGCGTTACAGCTAATTGCAAAATCGTATGATCACACACATTTCACTTTATTCCATTTTTCATATCTACCACAGCCTAATCATTTCAAAACAGGAGGACAAGACTCTCAGGAATTACGTTTTTTTTCAGCTATACAATTATGAAAACATCTGACACATATTTGTCTCTTTTTTCGAACAGGCCGGAAGAATTTTTTCTCGAATTTCGGGCAAAAACTGAAAATCGCAAGTTTTTACAATTTGGCAACGCCTAATAGATGTGCAATACAAAGGAGTAGATTTACTTACAAGAAAGGCGTAATCATTTGGACTCGTACAAGTCCGAAACTCTCTACAATTTTTTACATACTCGCAACAGCTTTATTACGGCTTTTACTGCTCAGGCCGGGAGGAGGTCAGAGCTCCTCTTCAAACATCTCTCTCAGTTCCTGAACATAAATCCCCAGATCATTTCTGATGTGGAATAGATCGGCATGAAGCTGTTTGTATTCAAAATCACCGAACTCAATCTCATGCTCTTTCAGAAGCTTCAGATAGGTAAGAGCCCGGTTGGCGGCCTGCAGGCCTTTTTTGCAGTAGGCGATGTTGCCTCCAAGCATATCCGCTTCGAACCCGAGGGAATAGCCTGCCGCAATTTTAGCGCTGATGTGCAGCACATCCGAAACAAACAAATTAAACAGGTCGCGGAAGTCGGGATCGTCTATAAATACGTCGGCTGAACGCACCAGTATATGGGCACCGAAATCATGGGCGTTTCGGTACACTTCCAGGTTATCGATGGATCCTGAATCGCTCAGGGTAAAGTCGTCGCTCAGGAGTTTCCACTCTTCGCCCTCTTCAATATCCAGATCATCGAGATCATCCTCGTCGAGCATGTCGGAATCGTCGTCGTCATCAAAATTCAAGGGATCCTGATCTTCCGGGGAGTCATCTTCGTCCGGGCCGGATTTGCCTTCATCGCGCAGATCAAGATGATCGATAAGGAAAATATCATCGTCAATATCGTCGTCGTCCCAGTCATCGTCGTCATCGGGAAAATAAGCTTCATCGAACATGAGTTCTTCCTCGATATAGGTATCGAGCGCCTCATACTCCGATTCCGATTCCTTGAGAATTTTCACCCAGCGGGGACCTTCCTCTCCGAACGTTTTATCGAGGAAATCACGAATTTCCTCACTTTTCTGTTCCGCCTGATTGATGTGGGATTCCCATTTATGTTCATCCCAGATATCGTCAGAGAAGTTGGATTTCATATAGAAATGATGTAGGTATTACGAATACTAAATTTTCGGGCTAAACAGATACCTCTAATGATACGGAAAATCTTTGGTTTTGCCATCAGAGGCGTTCCAGCACCCCGGTAATTACTTTGGTCAGTTTAGGCTCGGCGATGTCGGCGGCTTCAAGAATCTCCTGCATCACAACCGGCTGAAGCGAATCCGGGAAACACTCATCGGTAACTGCGGAAATGCCTAAAACCTTCATGCCCATGTGCGTGGCTGCAATAACCTCCGGAATGGTACTCATACCAACCACATCCGCACCTATCTGGCGCAGAAAACGGTATTCGGCCTTGGTTTCGAGATTTGGTCCCGATACGGCCACATACACTCCCTGATGCATTTTGATGGCATTATCAAGAGCTACCTGTTCAGCAAGAGCGATAAGCTCATTGGTATAAGGTTCGCTCATATCGGGGAAGCGAACGCCAAGTTCGTCGTCGTTCGGTCCGATCAGCGGGTTATCGCCCAGCATATTGATGTGATCGACAATCAGCATAATATCTCCACGGCGATAGATCGGATTCATGCCTCCGGCGGCGTTTGACACCATCAGAGTGCCTGCTCCGAGTTTTTGAGCAACCCGTACAGGAAACGCGATTTCCTGCATGCTGTAATCTTCGTAGTAGTGAAAGCGGCCCTGCATGGCCATCACTTTTTTGCCGCCCAGGGTGCCAAAGCGCAGCCGCCCGGAATGGCTTTCAACGGTGGAAACCGGAAAATGGGGGATATCCCGGTAGCTGATAGTGTTCTCGGTTTCCATCTGTTCGGCAAGCCGTCCGAGACCGGTACCGAGAATAATCATTACTTCAGGCTCAAAGCTTGTTTTTGAGCGGATAAATTCAATCGCTTCTGCTCTTTTTTTGCGAAATGTTTCTACAGTATCAATACTCATCTATGTATTATTAAGTTCTGTTCAGTCTATTTCGTCAATCAGGTCGTCGAGGTCTTCTGCTCCCGGCGCTCCGGTACTTTCCGGAACAATTTGATCAGACCCGGAAGCCTTTCTTCTGCGCAACGGTTCTTGTTTCTGTTCCTGCTCTTCATCTTTTGGGAGCGCGTACATCTCCGAATTATCTTTCTGAAAACTTTCCAGAGATTTTTGGGCGATGTCCAGATAGGAATTCATCCCCCGTATTATTTCTTCCCGTCGTTCCAGCAGCTTCATAATGCTCTGGCGGATTTTCTGGCGCTCCTGTCTGGACTCCTGAATTATATTTTCGGCTTCAATCTCGGCTTTTTCGAGTTTGTTCTTGGCATCCCGGCGCGCGTTTTCCAGCCGCTGCTCGGCGTTTTCGCGGGCCGTTTGGAGGGTTTCGTGAAGGGTGGCTTCAATCCGCTGATAGTGGCTGAGCTTGTCATTCACCTGCTTGAGATCGCGTTCAAGGTCTTTCATTTTACTCACCTGATGCTCCCACTCGTTTGCGAGCATACTCAGAAACGCGTTTACTTCTGCTACATCGTATCCCCGGATCGCTTTTGCAAATGTGCGTTGCTTGATCTCAAGTGCCGTAATACTCATAATTCAATTTAGAATTCAAATAAAAGCCGGTTTAGAAACCGGCGTTTCCATACAAGCTTGCAGGAACGATGATTAAACCTACAATTTAACGAATGAGTGGGAGAATATCACGATTTTAACTGATTCTTTAGTCTTGATTTCTCACTACTCCAGATATCTTCGTTTTTCTCTTTATCAGGCCCGGATGCCGGGTCTTTTTCCGGATGAATTTTGCGTGATGACAGTGTCTTAGGCTCTGTATCATACTCTTCATCAGACACGATTTCTTCCAGGGCACGGAGTCTGTTTTCGGTGCGCTCAATAAACTCGTTCATCTCCTGCGCTTTCACCGAGTATTCTGAATTGTACTTCTTATCGATACGATACTTTATCAGTTTCCCGGTCAGATATATAATATAAAAAGCCGGCCCGAATACGGCTATAATCGCAACAAGCGGTATAATGAGGTCTTCGTTGAACATAATCTGTTAAAACTAAGATTGAGTTTTTTTGCGGGCAAGTTCGTTCACCAGCCGCTGATTATCCTTGGCAGGATCAGGTTCGGCACGCTCCGAGTTGTAAACCCCTGCCGCTCTGTCCTGGAAGTTGTCGGGATCCGAAACTGCTATAATTTCAAGATTTTCAATGCGTTTTTCAAGTTTCTTTACTGAATCATGGATTTCGTTGAGCATTTTATCATTACCCTGAAATCTCATTTTGTTCTTCTGGTTCTTGGTGTAAATATCGGCCAATATTCCCACGACAATAATAATTGCTAAAAAAGTCCACAGATTCATAGAGCTGCAAATTAGGATGAGTGTTACGAAGTGTACCTGAGCCTAATTTACGGAATCGCCTGCTCAATGTTGTGTGTAAATCAGGCCTCTAAAGCCTTCAGCTACGCCCCGTTATACAGCATTGTTATTCCGTTAATAATGAATTGCACTCCAATACACAAGGCAATAAAACCCATCATACGGGTGAGTGCGGTCATCCCGGTTTTGCCGAGTACTTTCACCATTTTAGGCGAAATCCTGAGCACCGCAAAACTGGCTGCGGCCACCAGCACTACTGCAACAAACAGGGTGATGTAATCCCAGAAGTCCACCGCCTGAGAGCTGAACCCCAGCACAACGGCGATACTGCCCGGCCCTGAAAGCAGCGGCATGGCAAGCGGGCTAAACGAGATGTCGGGCTTAAGCCGGGCCTCGTCTTCATCTTCATCGGTTATTTTGCGTCCCGACTCCTTCGGGTTCAGCAGCGAATAGGCAAAACGCATGATCATCAGCCCGCCGGCAATCCGGATGCCTTCAATACTGATACCAAAGAAATTGATGATATAGGTACCACCGAACAGAAAAGCTCCGAGAATAAACACCATGTAGATGGTGCCCCACAGCGCCTGCCTGTTTCGCTCCCGGTCGGTTAAGTCCTGGGTAAGCGCCAAAAACACCGTCATGGCCGTAAACGGATTTACGATGGCGAAAATAGAGATGAAGGTCGTAACTAATACACTTATTGAAAACAATGATTCAGAAATTAAATAACATGCAACTACGGGTCCGTGGAGCCGAAGTCGTCATACAACAATTGTAAATGATGGCTTTGCAAAACCGTTCTTTTGCCCGTCTTCTGCCTTATCACTAAAATCTGACGTGCTTAGGAAATCGGCAGGTAGAAGTATATAACCCAGAAATGGCAAAAACTTCCCGCCATCACAAAAAGATGCCAGATTTCATGGAAACCGAACCAGCCGGGCACCGGATTTGGGCGACGTAAGCCGTACACTACGGCGCCAAGTGTATAACAAATTCCGCCGGCCACAATCCAGCTAACGGCCGAAGCGGAAAGGCTTCCAAACGCGTAAGGCAGCACAAGCAGACCAAGCCAGCCCATTCCGAGATAGAGCGCCAGAGAAAGCCACACAGGCGCATGCAGCCAAAAAAGTTTGAACAATGTCCCTACAACCGCTATGCCCCAAATAAGGCTGAAAAAAAGCCATTTTGCTTGTCCGTCAATCAAAAGAAGGGTAAACGGAGTGAAGGTGCCGGCAATGAAAAAGTAGATCATTACGTGGTCGAAGGTGCGCAGAATTTTTGTGATGCTCTCCGAAACCGTAAACATGTGATAGACCGTACTTGCCGTGTACATGAGTATCATCGTGCCCCCGAAAACGGCAAAGGCTACCATTTCAACAGGAGCCTGTGCAGAAAACATCATCAGAATAAGTCCGACGGCAGCCAGCAGCGCACCGGCCATATGTGTAAGGCAGCTAACCGGATCTTTGATTTTAAGCAACAGCTCCTTCATTCTGCGCCCTCTCTACTGAAGCTTGTCGTATTCACTTACGTGGCTGTTATCCATATCCACGAGCAGGTTGTAAGCTTCGAGCCTGATGTCCAGATCGGCATCCAGAAATGCAGCCGTAAACTCGCGGTATTTTGCAGAGAAAAGCAGATCAAACAGATAGCGCTCGGTGGTCTGACGACGCGTATCGCGAAGCAGCTCCAACGCTTCGAAAATATTTTGACGGGCGCGATCGGTGTTCAGGGTAAACTGATCCAGCCCCAGCCGGTGGTATTTATAGATGGCTCTCCGGATACCCTCGTAATTCGGATTGGTCAGCTGGGTCACAAGGCCGTTGCGGTTTCGGCGCGTACCAACCGACGACCACCCGCTCGCTCCTGAAGACTGTGCCACGTTTACAATGTGCTCGGCATTCCGAAGAAAGGAAGACCCCCCGAGTTCGGAAAAAGAATCGTAGTCGTAAGCCAGCACTATAAACATATAAAAATCTATAACCGAAGCGATATCATCGTACTGATTGTCATCCCGGATTATATTCCGGTTTCGGTTAAAGTTGAAGCGCCAGTTTCCGTCGTTGATGATCAGCAAAGGAGTTTTGGTGACCGTGTTATAAATAGGGCGATACGACTGAATAACAAGATTGGCATCGAAATTCCCGCCTGAATCCACATCCAGAAGCGTAATCTGCAAATCGACTTCAATGCGCTCATCTTCCAGATACGTGTCCTCGGTCCAGCGAGTCTCGTTGATATAGTTCTCGATCAACGGGCGAAGCTGATCGAGGTAGTCATAATCGGAACTGCTTATCTGGCTTGAATTAACAGTTACTCGCGACCGCAACTCCTGGGCTTCGGCAACCTCAACTGCCGAAAAAACAAGCAGGAGAAAGATAAGAGAAAATAAATGGACGGATTTTCGAAACTGCACAGCTTCTGTTATTTTAATTATTAAGCTCAGGTTTTTTACCACAGCCGTATCTGTAAGCTATGAAAACGACAGCACAGATAAAAAAGTATTACTCTGCTTTACGCCCGAACGTTCTGTTTCCGGCCCTTTTGTTGGTCCTGATGTTTTGGGCCGAGACAGCTGAAGCACAACTTACCCTCGGTGCAAGAGGTGCTTCAATGGGTGAATCGGTTACTGCGCTTCCAAGCGGCAGCTGGGGCGTTTTTGGCAACCCGGCGATGCTATACGGAACCGATAACGAAGCCGCCTTCTACGGCATCAGGAATTTCGGCCTGTCCGAACTTACCGATATGGCTTTTGCCGCCCATTACCATCATCACAACTACGGAAGTATAGCAGCCGGCAGCCACACCTACGGATTCGAAAAATTCCGCGAAAGCCGTTTTCGCCTTGGCTATGCCTATGAATATGTCGGGATTCAGGCCGGTATCGCCCTCAATTACACGCATATTCAGATACAGGATTACGGTTCGGCGGGAACGCTTCTTTTCGATGCAGGGGTGGCCTATCCGCTTCCCGTGCCCGGTGAGTTGTGGATTGGTGCCAAAGCCACGAACATCAGCCGGTCGAGAATAGGCGAGGCCCGGGAAGAATTACCACGCGAGCTTTCCATCGGATTTTCATACAAACTTTCCGATCGCGGCACCATTACCGGAGATGTCGTCAAAGATGTTCGTTTCCCGGTTTCCTACCGTGGTGGTATTGAAGTGCGGCTGGTGGACCGTCTTTACATGCGGGGCGGACTTACCACGGAACCGGTAACGTATTCTGTAGGGATGGGTTTTTCGCACCAGTCGTTTTCCATCAATCTTGTGGCCCGCCAACACTATGCCCTCGACTGGAGTCCCGGTCTCGACTTCAGCTTAAGCTGGTAACACTTCTGCTATGGCAACATTGTTACGAAACATCATCCTTCTCTCTTTTGTGTTTCTGCTGAGCCTTGCTGCTACCGACGCCCTGGCTCAGGCCGAACCCGACACCGCACGCACCGTTGAAGAAGATATCGAACGGGCACTTGAAGATTTCGATCCCGACGACGAAGATGTGGACCCCGAGTTGCTCACCCAGTTCCTTCTCGACCTTGCCGCAAATCCGATTAACATCAATTCAGCTTCTGTAAGTGAACTGGCCTCGCTTCCGGGCATGAACATCCGCCACGCCCGGGGAGTGATAGCTTACAGAAACACCAAACCATTCGAAACGGTTGATGAACTTGTGGAAGTCTCCGGGATAGGTCCGGCCACGATGGAGCGTGTTCGCCCGTACATAACGGTGGGCAGCCGGGCCGAACTTACGCGAAGGCTGCTGCTCAGCCCCGGATTCTGGACACAGCGCGGACGCTTCCAGTATATTTCACGCGGTCAGCGGGTACTCGAACAGCAGACCGGTTATACCGATCCCGAATTTGAAGGTCAGTCTCGTTATGCCGGTAATCCGTGGCGCTTTTATCAGCGCTTCAATTACCGGAGCAATCACATTTCGCTAAACCTGACCCAGCTCAAACAACCCGGCGAGCCTCTCGGCGGCCCCACCGATTTCGATTTTAATTCATGGCATGCCGGTATTCAGGATGTGGGAATTGTCAGAAGGCTGGTTATCGGTGATTACGGCGTTTGGGCCGGTCAGGGACTTGTGCTTCACACCGGTCTCGGATTTGGTAAAGGCCGGGAAGTCATCGGAGCGCCGTCCCGGAATGAGCGCGGCGCTGTGCCCTATCAGTCAAGTGAGCAAACCCGGTTTATGCGAGGGGCGGCTCTTACTATCGGTCGTGAGCTTCAGTTTACCGCCTTTTATTCGAACCGCCCTCTAAGCGCCACTGTTGTTGAGGGAGATTCCATCCGGTTTCCCAGCTCTACCGGGCTTCACCGAACACCCACCGAGCGTGCCCGGCGCAATAACACAAATCTCGAGATGTATGGCGGCCGCGCGGTCTGGAATTCCGACTTCGGCATAATAGGGGCTACAGGCTATTTTGCCGAATATGATAAATATATCGTACCCGGCACCGGACTTCACAACCGCTTCGATTTTGAGGGGAGGAAGGCATCAACCTTTGGGGTGGATTACCGCTTGTTTGTACGTTCGGTTGTGTTGTATGGTGAAGCCGCCCGAAGCCGGAACGGAGGCATGGGATTCGTAGGAGGACTTGAATACCCGATTGATGAGTTCACCGATATAGCGGTGGTGTACCGGAACTACGCCCGTGATTTTCAATCCATTTTCGGCTCCGGGTTTGATGAAGCCGGTCGCTTTCCGCAGAATGAAGAAGGGCTGTATGTTGGCATCGCACGTCAGGTCACTTCCGGACTAAAACTCTCCGGATTCTTCGATCAGTTCCGGTTTCCGGGCCCGCGTTTCGGTACAAGGCAGCCAACATCCGGCTACGAAATGCTGGGCTTGGCCGAATACAGGTTTTCGCGTGATCTGAATCTGTATCTGCTGGCACGCACTAAAATCAGGGAAAACGACTATCTGATTCAGGATGAATTCGGGCGCTCGGTAAATGTACTTGGCCAGGATGCGCGTACTTCGGTTCGCACTCAGCTTGAATATCAGATAGCGCGGAACCTGAGGATGCGTACTCGCCTGGAATGGGTACGCGCCCGCGACAGAGACGGAGATCCGGAAAGCGGAATGATGCTTTTCCAGGATATACGATGGCTCCCAATTGAGAATTTGACCGTGGATATGCGAATGGCCGTTTTCGAAACCGAGAGCTTTACATCACGCATATTCACCTTTGAAAATGATCTGCTCTACGTTTTTTCGAACACGGCCCTGTTCGGTCAGGGGCAGCGGGCGTACGTGTTGATGCGCTACTCGGCTTCCCGGAACGTGGATTTCTGGCTGAAGTATGCCGCCACGGTTTATGAAGACCGTCAGGTAATCGGCAGCGGCCTGAACGAATCGGAGGGGAATACCAGATCGCAGATCGGTTTGCAAATGCGCGTTACTTTTTGAAGCTTCGCCAGGAGCTAAGCGGTTATGACCACCACAAAAACCATCACCCTGAAAACAAGATTTTGCGAGCCTAAACTTTTCCAGCCGAACCCTCCGGATTATTTTAAAATACGCTGCTGAGTTTTTCACAAATCTGCTCAAGTACGCGCCTGTCGGTTTCATCCATGGCGGCTACGGTATGAGAGTCAATATCCAGCTGAGCCACAAACTTTCCGTTCTTCATTACCGGTACCACGATTTCCGACTTGACATGGATGTTGCAGGAGAGGTAGTTATCCTGGGCGTTAACATCATCCACCACAAAGGTTTGGTGCGATTC
>PXDL01000201.1 GCA_003566395.1 Balneolia bacterium
TAGGATATTGAAAGATTGAAAGCTCGAAGGTGAAAGCTGAAAGCGGTGTGGTGGTAAAAAGCCGTTCTTAATACAATCTACACCGGAGATTTCGGGGACGGGGTGTAAACTCTCTTCCCCCCATTCTGAATTTTTGCATTCTGAATTCTGAATTTTTATTGCATTCTGAATTACAATCAGCTAAGGCAACTTCTGTTTAATAGAACTCATCAAACGCTGAGCGGACCCGGGGATCTCGTTCCTGGTTGTAGATAGTTTCGAGCAGATCGTTCATTTGGTTGGCCGGAAGACGGTCGAGGCGGGAAAGTACCATGTAGCGGATTCTCGGATCAGGGTCTCCGGCAAGCTCCGGAAGCACCTCACGAAGTTCTTCATTACGATCGTAGCGTACAAGCATCTGCAGAGCCGTGGCCCGCATGGCGTAGGGAAATTCAGTAGCATAGACAATATCCAGGCTGGTACCCACGGCCAGCTCAAGATCATCCATCCGGAACAGTTCTTCGATGGCGGCCGCACGTATAGCCGGTGGGCGACTGCTGAGAAGCACAGAGCGTGAAAGCTCGTTAAACTGCTCTTCAGAAGCAATATGGCGGAAAACCCCAAGCGCAGTTACCGCAGCTGGAACATAATCGGACTGCTGAGCTACCCGGCCAACCGCTGAAATTACGTTCGGGTTGCCTTCATAATGCCAGAGCGCGTCCATAGCAGCGATAAGTTCTTCACCCTGTGCATTTCCGGACATCTCAATAAAAACCTGCTGCGTACCACTGGCTCCTTCTACAATATCGCTAAGCGCACGAATCATGGCGGTACGAACCTCTGGGCTTTCCTCCCTACGCAGAAAATCCTGCATGGCAAGCTGAATATCCGGATCATCACGAAAACGAGGCATCATTCTGGCGGCTTCCGCCCTTCGCTTGGGTTCGGGGTCGCTTCGAAGCTGGTGCAGCCACATATCGAGATCTTTCATTTCGACGAACTCAATTCCCGGATGCCGGCTGATATCGGTGGTAACATTCGCCGGAGAGCCTTCGATATCGATTAATTGTTCACCTCCGGTTCGGTAAAAGGTAAGGGTACGCTGCTGCGGATCACCCTGACGACCGAAAATCAGCAACGGTACGCGCAGGCTGTCGTTTTCAAGCTCATCCCTCAGATCGGTTATGATGAGCAGTTTTCCGTCCTCTTTTTTCTCAATTACCAGATTAACCCGTTTGATTGTCTGTTCCCGGGCTTCGGACACCTGCCGGGCCGGTTCTGATTTTTCTACCGGCCGGCCGGTTTGTTCGTACCATATTTTCATGTAGTCGTTCCAGGAATTCACACGCCGCTCGTTCCGGATAATCTGCTGCAGATTACGGGTGATAACATCACGCTGAAAATCCGGCATTTCCCTCAATGCAGTCATCCATTTTCCAAAATGATCGGACCTGAAGCCGTCATGTGCCGTAAACTCCGGAGTATCGGGAAAATCGTAGAGTTCGATATCGGGAATGGAACTCCCTTCTGAATGCAAGAGCGCCGCCTGAAGCAATAACTGGCTCTCCATTTCGGACAGTGTTTCGCTGCGATGCCAGGCACCGAACCACTGTGCGGCCACAATTCGGGAGAGCTGATGATCCAGGCCGGTCGAATTTAGCCCGATATGCCCGAGTGAAGCTGCATAAGGCTTTGCTTCCCACAAATGATCACGCAGCACAACAACCGACAGTCCGTCGAACGGAAGCTCGAATCGCAGCCTTCGCTGGACCTCTCCCAGTTTCCGCGCAGTTTCTCTCAGCATCTGCTGATGCCTGTCGTCACTTAAAACTCCCTGTTCAGCATAAATTCGAACCGATTTTGTGCCGAGAATAGATTCTTTAAAGGTGAGCCGGCCCGAAAAAAAAGCAAGATCTGTGGAAGAAATCGGGATATCGGATTTCCATACGGTTCTCCGACCGCCGTTTTCCCGTTCACCTGAAGATTCAAAATAGCCGTTTGAGACTACTTCATGATTACGGGGGGTCAGAAACGCCATCCGGGTGGTCATTTCCACACGCGGATGCTCATAAACGGGAATCCATTCTGCACGGCGATGCGGAGCAAACGTGGTAAATAACGTGCCCCCGGCTGTTTTAAGCAAGGCGCTGGTTTGAGGAGCGGCATACCGTACAGAAAGCAAGAACTCCCGGCCCGATTCAATCAGGCGGTCGGGAACCGTGATGTTTAGATAGCCATTTTCCATCTCGAATTCCGCTTCTTCCTCGTTTATCAAAACGACGTCTATTTCAATGCCTGAGGCCATCAGCATCAGGGCTCCGGCCATAGTGTTGCGCGCCCTTACCGTATAAGTGACCGTCCCTGAAATGCTTCGTTCTTCGGCATTAAGTTCCAGTTCCGCATCCAGATGTTCAAAGGCATAATCAAGCACCGGGAAGGATTCATAGTCACGGGCATCAACGCTTGAAAAGACAATCAGAAAACCAAGTAAAGCGATAGAATTACGCAGATATTTGCTCATAAATTCAGGGATAAATCAGCCGTATTCGTTGAAAAAAGCCAGTAGTTGATGATGATGATCCGGGTGACATGAAAAACCGTTGCCGCCGTCTATTCGCGGCTTCCCGCTTAGATCGGTAAACGTTCCGCCGGCCTGTTCTATTACCGGAAGCAGTGCGGCGGCATCCCAGAGGTTAAGCACGGGGTCCAGCATGACATCCGCCCGACCCGAGGCTACCATAAGGTGTCCGTAGGCGTCTCCCCAGGTGCGGTGCGTTTTTACGATATCAAGCAGTTTTTCGAAACTATTTTTGTAGCCGAAAGTTTGGAAATACTGCACATCCGAAGTCATCAGTGAAGCTTCAGAAAGGCTCTCACATTTCCTGATGCGGGTCAGGCTGTTGTTATAATACGCGCCGACTCCCTCCGCCCCGCTTACCGTCTGCTTCATATACGGAGCATGAATTACCCCGGCTACCGGTTTATTATTTACCGTGATTCCGACAAGCGTAGTATAAAGCGGGATTCCGTGTATAAACCCAATGGTACCGTCGATGGGATCGAGAATCCACTGCACCGAGCTGTGTTCGTTATGCCGGCCGAATTCCTCACCGATAATTCCGTGATCCGGGAATGTCTCCGTGATATACGCCCGCATTTTCTGCTCGGCTTCCCGGTCGGCAATGGTAACCGGAGAGTCGTCTGCTTTGGAAATAATTTCTACATCCTTCTGAAAATATCGTAGCGTTGCTTCGCCCCCTATAAAAGCCGCTTTCAAGGCCGCTTCATACAGGGCTTCGGTTTGTTGAGCCATCCTTCTGAGTTTCGGTTTAGGGTGATGGGTACCGGGAGCTTTTATTTGCCTTCGCTGCTTCTGATTATTCTCATTCGCCACTAAAAGCATTGTCTTGCAAAAGAGAGGGCATTAAACACGAATTCATTCCCTGAAATTCATCGCCCTCACCGGGTGGATTAAAAATACTGA
>PXDL01000522.1 GCA_003566395.1 Balneolia bacterium
CAGCTTGGTGAAATGGGATATAAATTTCAGTTCATTACCCTGGCCGGCTTTCACGCCCTCAACCACAGCATGTTTTCTCTGGCTCACGGCTATCGCCAAACCGGCATGGCCGCTTATTCCGGACTGCAGCAGGCGGAGTTTGCTAACGAATCGCTGGGATATACCGCCACACGTCATCAGCGCGAAGTGGGAACCGGATATTTCGATTTGGTAAACAACAGCTTGTCAGGAGGGAAATCGTCAACACTGGCGATGAGCGGCTCAACCGAAGCCGAACAATTCTGATCTCATAAAACCTCCTCAAAAAAGATAGGCATCCGGGTGTAGCAGTCCGGATGCTTTTTTTTGTGATGGGATTCGGACGGTAAGCTGCGCTCTTTCATCTCTTGGAAATTGCTATTTTGCGAATATGAAATCCATGCCTTCATTTACGGATTGTCTGGCAGTCGGGCCGCAGCTGGATGAAGAAACGATCAGAAAAAAAGCAGATCAGCTGTTTGACGGGTCCGATTTCGCACGTCCCACCGACCTTCGCCCGAAACTCGCCCGGGAATCCGAAAAGCTTCTGGAAAAAGGCATTCCGGCAACGGATATCGCAAAAGTAATAACGGCCACCGCCGAACGCGCGCTGCGCAGCGGGATAGCCGAAGCAATACGGGAGTTTGGCCCGCCCCCGGTTTCATGGATGTTTATGCTGATGGGTTCGGAAGGCCGCGTAGAACAAACCCTGAGAACCGATCAGGACAGCGCTATTGTGTATGATGAAGGGGACCATCATGCCTATTTTAACCGTTTGGGCACTCATATAGCTGAAGGGCTTAACGGATTTGGATTTCTGTTTTGTAAAGGCGGGGTGATGGCTTCCAACCCTAAATGGGTTATGAGTCTGAAAAACTGGAAAAAAGCATTCAGCCGCTGGGTGGAAGAGCCTGAGCCGATGGCGATTATGCAGGCATGCATTTTTTTTGATTTACGATGTGGTTACGGGGATGCGGAAAAAGAGCAAGCACTGAAAGAGCATATCCACGGTTTGCTGGGCGGCAGAAGCGGACTATTTTTCTTCCACATGGCCCAGAATGCGCTCAAACACTCCGTGCCGCTGGGCATGTTCGGAGGCATCAAATGGAAAAACCACAACCGGCTGGATATCAAAAAGGCGATGCTTCCCATTGTGGATCACGCCCGGATTTATGCCCTGAAACACGGTATCCCGCACGGCAATACCCAGCATCGAATCCTGAAACTAAAAGAGATGAACCAATACAAAGGCGCAAAAGCATCCGAAGCCCTTGCCGCATTTGAATTTATGACTACGCTCCGGCTCCGGCATCAAATCACACAGCTGCACGATGCCCGCTCACCGGATAACGACATTGACCCTTCAAAACTGGAAAAACCTCTGAGGAAAGATTTAATCCGCTGCCTCAAACTCTCCCGCGACCTCCAGCAAAATATAGAATTAAATTTCAGAGCCGGCTACTGAAGGGGACTCATTTTTCATGGTACAGTTACAGGTTTCGGGTTGATTGTGCCGGGTAAGCTAATCCCAGGCGGAACCATTATGAATTACTCCGCACCAGCATTTTTGGTTAATGTTAAATTTACTGTGCAACGAGTTAAGTAAGCTCCCATCCTTACCAAGGAGGCTGTGTAAAAACCTCGAAAGGCCGTTTTTACAGATATGGTATCAAAAAGTGGGTGAATTATCTCAATTTCAATAAAGAAATGGGGAGGCCTGTATGGATCTACCCCGCCATAGCCGTTGTTTGGGGTTTCCAGGTGTGTACTTGCTTCATAAGGTTTTTAAAATGGTCCAGATTTAACCACCGTTTTATATTGTAGGCACTGCTATAAATGTCTATCTGGGTCTGGCAATGGGCCAATCCCCGGTGTTTTAACGGGATGTGTCCCATCCAGTATTTGAGCGTGCCAAAAGGGTGTTCAACCCAGCCACAACGCTGTCTTATTAGTGCTTTGGCTTTTGTGCTTTTTAATCGTTTTGCATATTTATGGCGCCATTTCGCCCCATGAAACACCTTTTTCTTTCTTATCCCGCTTTTGCTACTGGTACACTTGCTTAACCGGGGACACCCGCCACACTCGGTACCTTTGAAGGTTTCCACGTAGGCTTGCTTGGTTTTACAGTATTTGGGTTTACCAGTGGATACTAAAGGTTTGCCTTCGCTACAGCGATATTCATTGGTTTCGGGCTGGTAGTCAAAGGTGATTTCACGATTGGTAACAGGGGTATCGTTTTCCGGGATATAGCACGTCGTCGGGGTGGTGGATTCAATGTGCTTAATATCTCCTAAATCCGCATATCCGGTGTCTGCCAACCAGATTTCAGGGGCCATTCCTAAGCGAGAAACCACGGCCTGATAATTGGGCAGTAATTGTTCAAAGTCCGTAGCTGCCTGTGTTAATCGCGACACGATTACCATTTTCGAGTCTTCGTCTACAGCAATTTGGAGATTATAGCCGGGTATACTTGTCTGTTGGGCTGTACGCATAACTCGTGCCTGGGGGTCGGCAGGGCTGATGCGCGTACATTGCTGGGCCTCTAATTGCTCTTTCAGGGCCTGTAACTCTTCGATCTTGGCATGCAATTGCTCTATACGTTCCATAACCTGTCCGGGGGACTCGCCCGGGGCGGACGTGCCGGTGTGTTCATCCAAGCCCGCATCGGCCTGCTCATCTTCGAAAAGATCGTCTTGGGCCAATAGGTTATCTACCCATTCATTAAGCAGGTGATGCGCCTTTTGCAGCTGTTTATCCAAACTTTGCCGGCTGTACATAGTCCAACCGGTGTAGGCTTTTAATTTGGACCCATCACAAGCCACGCGCTGTCCTTTAATATGGTTGTGATCAAACATGAACCGAACAATCTGCTCATTAACGCGGGTTAGTTGCTCAGAGTAATTGCGTGCATAGTTGGCAATAGTTTTAAAACAAGGTTGGGCTTTTTGAATAAGCCACATCACTTCAACGTTGCGCTGACACTCATTTTGGAGTTTACGACACGTGGTAATGCCATTAATGTACCCATACATGTAGAGTTTAATCATCACAGAGGCTGGGTATCCGGGACGTCCGTCCGCACCGTTGGGGCTGAGATGATCGAAGTAGTCGGGATCTTGGCTAATAATGCGGTCGATCAAAGCATCCAGCAACCGAACCGGATGCTCGGGACAGACCGCATCATCCAGAGAGTTCATGAAGGTGAGTTGATGGCGATCGGCCAAAGAAATTGTAGGCATAAGCAGGTAATTATGAATACACAATAACAGATATTAAGATAATGAATATTATATACTTATGCCACGTAAATACAGGTTTTTTGCGAAAAATTTTGCCTGTAGGTTTTTACACGGCCTCCCAGGGGGAGGTGGCCGCGGAGCGGTCGGAGGGGTTACCGGTAGTTGGTAGTCTCGGGATTGTATGGGGACACATACCCGTTTCGAGG
>PXDL01000366.1 GCA_003566395.1 Balneolia bacterium
CGAGTTTGTTAAGCCGCCCGGTTTGCTGAATATCCACCGGGAAAGCAAGGGTGATGTCACTCCATCCGGCGTCTGCAAAATATTCGGCCATCGCAATAGAAGAAACCGTGATGCGCTCCACACCTTCCTCCTTAAACCACGTGCCGATTTCCCGCGATTGATGCGTCTTGAAATGCGGGTTAAAGCCGAGCCCGAGCTTTCGGCACTTCTCGGCCATGCGCCGGATATTCGCTTTGGCGGTGGAGGTGTTCAGTAAAAGAGTGGGGCCTGTGATGTGTGAAAAAGACATGTAGACTTACCTAACGATATCTGATTTGTTGTATGAATTCGGCTATAAGATAAGCATCGGGAGGTATCTCAGGTACCGGATTATACGGGGTCCGGTTTTCGCTCTTCGGATGAAGTGAGGAGGGGTTGAATGTAAAATGTACTGCATGCCGGGCGAGAGGGTGTAACGTGACATACCGTAGATTGCATAAACAAATCTGCCTTCGAAATGCCCCCTGGGTTGGGACACAGAAGCGGAGTTAATACTTTGCTCCCGTGCTCCCCAAGTCCCGTTCCCTCAGGGTTGAGATTTTCTCCGCTCTTTATTCCAGTTCAATAAATATATCGGCACTTTTTCCGGTTCCCACCCCGGCTATTGCCCAGTTGTAAATGTTGTTGGAAGCGTGGAGCACGCGTTTTTCCATTCCGGCCTGCATCATTGTAAGGGCAACTTCACAGCCCGGAAAATAGCGCTCGCCCCATTGATTGATATTGCTGGGTTCAAAGTAGATGTCGAACTGAAGTCGTCCGTTTTCGACGGTACGGGTGTAATCCTGCTTGTAGGCATCGGTTCGTTTAATACTTTCATCCGTACCTTCTTCGGAGCGTGCAAAATGATATCCGGCTCCTTCAAATTTTGTGGATTCCGGTCCGTGGAAGCCGCGCCCGTCAAGTCCGCCCCCAATCAGGGTGAAGGCGGTGCCTTCATGAATTTCAGGTATTCCGCTTATATGCAGTCGAACATGAGCCAAACGGGCATCGGGAACGCCGCGCTTGGTCGGCTCGAACCGGATAGTTTGGTCGGTGACAGGCTGATCGAACAGAACGGGAACCGTAGCAGCAAGAGAGCCGGGGCCGTCAACCCGATCGCTTTGTTGAAACTCCTGATTCTGTTGCGAACCGGAGCAGGCCGGGAGCATCAAGGCCGAGAAAATGAAGATAGGGAGCGTGGGTGAAAAGGAAATCATAGAACTATCAGAAAATAAAGCTAAGGTTAAAGCGAACAGGCAACCATCGGATTAGAAGACAAGTATTTCACAAAAATGAACAAATCTACAAGCTCGTCAAAGCCGGGTTTTCTGAATGATACCGATGGCACTGATGTTTTATTCATACGAAATATTGCAAGTTACATTTTGATCAGAAAAGCCATGAGTACTTCAAATCAAATAGAGTCAGGATTACAAACATTGGCGGGTTTGTTGCAAAATTTGTGGTTGAAAATACGCACCCCCTTCTTCATGCTGCTGTTCGCCACAGGTTTTCTGGTGGCTTTCGTTGTGCTCACCCAAACCGGGGCATCGGCCGGATTAATTATCAGCATGTTCTTTTTCTCACAAATCATGGTGATTTTCTTCGCCTATGTTGTAGTGAGGCACGGTGTGTTCGACGGCAAGGAGTTTCGGGAAGATGAAGAGTTCGGCTATGAGGACTACGACTGTCGAAATGGAAAATTCACCCGTACTTCAGGTTTTGTGCTGAATCAGTTGAAAGATTCCCAATAGGGGTTGGCTTGGTGCACCGATGAACTGTCCACTATTTATAAAGAAAAAGCCATACCGGCTTCAACTTCCGACATGGCTTTTTTGGGTTTGAAGGATGAAAATGAAAAAGAGAATATTTGTAATCCGGATTGCTTACTTCACAAGCGTCATTCCCCGGGTAAATCTTGCCTCGGGGGTTGTCAGCCGGTAATAATAGACTCCGCCGGCAAGGGCCGATCCGTCAAATCGTATGTTGTGCGTTCCCGCTGACTGATGCCCGGTACGCAGCAGTGCTACGCGTTGTCCGCTGACGGTGAAGACTTCAAGTCGCACGGTGGCGGCTTCCGGAAGCGTGTAGGTGATGGTTGTGGTAGGGTTGAACGGATTCGGGTAGTTCTGCTTGAGCGCAAATCCTTCCACGGTTTGAGATGGTTCGGTAGAAACGGGATCGCCGCTGCCGATAAACTGAACATGCCCGGGACCGATACCGGCGGTAAATGATGCGGTGACATCACCCTGTAAATTAAGAATATCAACCGAGCCGGAAGAGCTGAAGTCCGGAGCGAAGGTGGCATACAACGCCGGTTCATCACCCTCCCAGAATCCGATGTTGAAATAAGCGGTTTCGCTGAGGTCGTCAAGCAAAACGCGTGTATCCATATCAACCCGCTGAATGCCGTCGTTGAGCACATAGGCAATCCGGTCAGCGTTATTCAGCTGCAAAGCCTGAGGTTTTCCGCCGATTTCTATTTCACCGACGATGCTGTCGTCGGACGGATCAATTACGGTCAGCTTACCGAAGGATTCGGGCATATCACCAAAACCAAAGTTTCCGGTGGACATCACCCAGATGAACCCGTTGTCGTCTGCATAAACAAAGCGCGGATTATCGTGTACTTCGATATGGTCGAGAAGCGTATCGGTTTCAGTATCCACAACCGCGAGCTGCGTGCCGTCTCCGAAAGCGGTCAGTGCGATATACGCCTTACCGTTACTCACGGCTATCCCCTCGGGATTCGCCCCGACTTCCACGGCTCCCGTAATTTGGTTGCCCGGCAGCTCCAAAATGGAAACCGTAGAGCCTGTGAGGTTGGAAATGTATGCTTTGGATTCACCGACAGGTTCAATCCACTGAGGCCCGGAGCCTCCGAAATCGTCCACAAAAAGGGTTTCTACTTCTTCGAAGGTTTCAGGATTCACAATTTCAATTTTATCGGAATTGCTCACAAGCACATAAAGCAAATCATTGATCAAAACCGAGTGTACGGCCACATCCCCGAGCGGGCGTCCGTTGGTCTGCTGGAACACGTTCTGAGATGTTTCCCCGCTTGCAGGTGTAAATGCAGTCACGGATGAATTGCCCTGAAGAAAGGCGCCCTGATTAATCACATAAACCTGATCAAGCTGTTGGGCTTCTGCCCCGCCGGGCAAGAGTAGAAATAACAGGACGATAAAAGTTGTAGCAAAGCTTTTCATTAGTGTTTTTTTTAGGGTGATGGGTTCAGTAGTTGAAAGAGATCTCGATGCCAAGAGTATGGTAACGGGGCGGCATCGGGTAGCGAATGATGAACTCGTTCTGACGATCGTACACGTTGTGTAGCGTATAGGTAAGCTGCCCGCCGATGCCCCCGAATGAAAAAGAAGCTCCGGTCTGAAGCGTAAGGTCGGTGATGGCTTCCAGCGGATCGGACGGACTGCTGTGGTCGGCGGTGGAAAAACGGCTGCCGGTGCGCTGCCAGGATAATCCGGCGAATACCGGGCCGTAACCTATTTCAAACCCTGATTTCCAGCTCCATTTCGGCACATAGGTCAGCTGCCTGTGCACGGTAACCTCCTGTCCGTCCCGGATTTCTGTTCGCGGGCTTTCGGCTTTTGTGTACGCCACAGCCAGGCTGCCTTCAAACCGCCAGTCGGAATACCGTAAACGCAGGGATGCATCCGATTCCAGACCGCGGCTGTTGATTTCATCCAGATTGCGTGGTGTCCACACACCGCCTCTTCCCTGAGTCCAGCGGATACCGTTCTCAAACCGGATACGGTAAGCGGTGATGCCGAAACGAAATAATCCTTCCCGGCTGAAAGCCTGCTCAACGGCCAGCCCGGCTTCCAGTGAAACGCTCTCTTCGGGAGCCAAATCCGGGTTTCCTCCCGGTGACCAGTACAGGTCGTTCAGAGTCGGTGGACTAAAATTGGTGGCGGCTTGTCCGCGGAATCTCAAAAAAGAGATCGGAGTCTGAACATTAAATCCGAGGGCGCCGGTTACGCGTGAACCGAAATCGGAATAATGCACCAGCCTCAGGGAAGGATAAATAAGGAGCGGATCAACCGGATTTAATTCGCTGTGCAGATAAAACGAGTACTGCTGCCGGGTATGGGTATCATCAAAATTATTGGTTTCAACCCGGCTGAATCCTGCATCGGTTCCGGTTGAGAGGAAAAACCGTGATGTGACCGGGATGCTGTGGGTCAATCGGAAAACAGTTCTGCTCAGATCGCTCTCACTCTCTATGCGCGCGGGAGAATCGGTGTAATTAAGGCGATAGGCCTCCCGGAATGTACTCACTTGCCAGAGTCCGCTTGTGTGATGCCAGGCCGCGTGATTGGTCCATCGGATAAAATCATCATCCTGTACCGCCGACGGATTTCGAATCGTACTTGAGCCCGAAATATTATGCCGGGCCGAACCAAGCCAAAGCGCCGAATTGAGATTGAAATTACCGCTCCGGTAACCGCCGGTCAGCATAGCATGGCGATTCGAAAACTGATTGTTTCTCCTTACCTCCTCCCGGCCGCGGATTTCATCGAAGTAGGGATAGTCATTGGTGGCCTGAGCCCCGGAAAGATGCAGCCCGAAATGCAGCCGGTCGCCGCTGTACCCTGATCTGAGCGAGAATTGCTGCTGTGCCCATCGCCCCTGACGATACCCGAGCGTGGTTGTGCCGGAAGGTTCGGGCGGATCGAAAAGGACGCTTCCCGCCGCGCCGCCGTCACCAAAACCGGCACTGCTGTTTCCCGATGCCACCCGCAAGTTCGACGCAAAGCCTGCAGGTATCAAATTGTAATCGGTTTCGCCCAGCATGGCGTGGTTTATACTGAAGCCGTTCCACATGAGCTGGGTCTGTCGGGCACCGAAGCCCCGCCCGGATACCGACTGAATCCCGCCCAGCCCGTAGGTGCGAATCGTTACCGGGCTGTTAAACCGAAGGGCATCACCCAGGCTTTGTGCATCGGAGCGCCCGATGTCCTGCGCATCGATCAGGCTGACCTGCACGGGCTGCTTGTTCCAGGCTACGGGCAGACGGGATGCTTCGATATAAATATCGCTTAACTGAACCCGGAGTGTGTCCGGCTCTGAAGCATCAAGCCTTTGCGGCAGAATAAGATAAAAAATTGAGATGGCCGCAAAACAAACAGCAATGCTGCATGCGGACCGGCAAAATAATGGCATAAATAATGAGCTACTGAAACTTTTACCCGAAGTTTACAGCGTCGGAATGCAGCGGCAGGTCTCCTGGCTTTTCCGGATGTTTCAGCGGCCGCCTTCCCGTTTCTTTGGGCTCGAAACAGTGGCATTTGATCGCTGAAAGAACGGCGGTTTTGCAGGGTGATGCGTAACGCACCGGGCCTGCATGGCCTTTCCGTTCCCGGAATTACAGTTGCGGGTACAGCTCCCGGATTTCACGGGATTCCCGTTTTAATCGCTTTTTGAGAAGGGTTTATGCTTCTCTATTACAAGCGAACCAGCACATTCGTTGTCTGAGGTTCAATAATAGGAGTTTTTGGCAAGAGTCCAAAAGAAAGAAACGGACGAAATCACCTCAAATCCGTTTGGATCAGAAAATGTAATACATCAAAAACAGCACGGCCAGAAGGTAAGCGAGAGGCGTTACTTCCCGGAATCGTCCGAGCCCGGCCATTAGCCCCACAAACACCATCAGTCCGAACGCGATGCCCTCACTGATACTGAAAGCCATCGGCATCATCAAAATGGTTACCACGGCCGGAGCTGCTATGGTGAAATCACTGAAATCCAGCTCGGAAGCTCCCTGCATCATAAAAATGCCCACCACAATAAGAGCCGGAGCCGTTGCGCTTGCGGGTATGGCCATAATCAGCGGTGTGAAAAGCATTGATCCCAAAAAGCAGAGCGAAACCACAATGGCGGTTAGCCCCGTACGTCCGCCGGCTTCCACACCTGCCGCCGATTCAATATAACTGGTTGTGGTGGACGTGCCCAGAATGGCGCCGATTGCGGTAGTGGAGGCATCGGCCTGGAGCGCGGGACCGATTTTAGGAAGGTTGCCTTCTTCATCCAGCAAACCCGCCCGGTTAGATACGCCTATGAGCGTTCCCAGGGTATCGAAAAGATCCACAAAAAGAAGCGAAAGAATGATCGGCCACACCGTAGTGAAATAGGTGAAAGGATAGGCGAAGTCCAGGGCAAAGAAAGTGGGACCGAGGCTTGCGGGCATGGAAATAAGCGCATCGGGCATGGAAGTTAGCGGGCCGTCTCCGTCGGCTGTCGGAACAAAAAGGCCTGCCGCGCTGATGAGAATAATAGAGAGCAGAATAGCGCCGGGAATTTTACGGGCCACAAGTATGAGCGTAAGGAATATTCCGCCCAGAATCAGCAGGACGGCGGGCCGGGAGATATCGCCCAGGGTTACAAATGTGGCTTCGCTGGTGGTAATAAGTCCGCCGTTTTGCAGCCCAATAAATGCAATGAAAAGCCCGATTCCACATGTAATGGCAATTTTAAGGTGATGAGGAATGGCATCCACCAGCTTGTCGCGCAGACCGGTAACGGCCAGAAAGAAAAAGATGACGCCGTTGTAAAAAACCATCGCCAGCGCGGCTTCCCATGGAATGCCCATGCCGAGGGTAATGGTATAGGTGAAAAAAGCATTCAGGCCCATGCCCGGAGCCAGGGCAATCGGATAGTTGGTCATCATTGCCATAAGCGCGGTTCCGATGGCGGCAGCCAGGGCGGTAGCGGTAATTACAGCCCCGAAATCCATACCGGTTTGTGACAAAATCATTGGATTTACGGCCAGGATATACGACATGGCCGCAAAGGTGGTGAAGCCGGCAATAACTTCTTTGCGTATGCTCGTACCGTGGCCGGAAAGGGAGAAAAGCCGCTCACAAAGGCCGCGCAGATAGGTAGTCATCTTTGGGTTGGATTAAAGTTATGAAAAGCAGGACTTGCGCAATCAGGCTGACATAAACGGGAGCTTACGCAAAAAAGAGTCATTCTCAAAGACGATGCAGAAATACGAAATAAGCGGATTTATTTCAATCGGCGCGTTGTTTAAAAACCGGAATCAAAGTTCAAAAAATTCTAATAAGCAGTGCAGTTATGGATAGCGGTAAGAAACGACATATAGTTATTATCGGAGGTGGTTTCGGTGGGATCAAAACCGCCCGAATGCTGGCAAAGGCCGATGTGGACATCACCCTGATAGACAAAACCAATCACCACCTCTTCCAGCCGCTATTGTATCAGGTGGCCACGGCCGCGCTTTCGCCCGGTGATATTGCCGTGCCGATACGGGCGGTGTTCGGCAAGCAAAAAAATGTGCAGGTAATACTCGGTGAAGTCGTGGATGTACTTGAACAACAAAAGCAAATCCGCCTGAAAGACGACCGCCTGATCACGTTCGATTCGCTGGTTGTGGCCTGCGGCGCCCAGTACAACTATTTCGGAAATACGGCCTGGCAAAAATACGCACCGGGACTTAAAACGATTTCGAACGCGCTCACCATACGTGAGCGTATTTTGCTGTCTCTGGAGAAGGCCGAACAGATCGATGATCCCGAAGAGCGACAAAAATATCTGAATTTTGTAGTGATTGGCGGCGGGCCTACCGGGGTGGAAATGGCCGGTGCAATAGCAGAAATTGCCAAGCGAAACATGATGCGTGATTTCACAAACTTCTCAAAAGATGAGGCCCATGTCTATCTGGTGGAAGCCGGTCCGCGAATCCTGAACGGCTATGATGAAACGCTTTCGGACAAAGCCGTAATCATGCTGGAAGATCTCGGGGTGGAAGTTCTTCACGGGAAACCTGTTACGCAGATCGAAAAAGACAAGGTCTTTCTGGGAGAGCAAGTGCTTGAATCGCCCAATATTGTTTGGGCTGCCGGTGTTGTGGCCAATCCGGTAGTGGAAACTCTTGATGTCGAAAAAGACAGAGCCGGGCGCGCGATCGTGAGTCCGGACATGAGCCTTCCCCGCCATCGCGATGTGTTTGTAATCGGTGATGCCGCCTATGCCGAAGACGATAACGGAAGCCCGCTGCCTGCACTTGCGCCCGTAGCCATGCAGCAGGGTAAGTTTCTGGCCAAACTCATTGCTGATCCCCAAAAATACGATGCCGAAACGCGACCGGCTTTTCACTACATGGATAAAGGAAGCATGGCGACTATCGGACGCGCACGGGCGGTGGCCGATATTCGTGGTCTGAAGCTAAGCGGATTCTTTGCCTGGCTCATGTGGTCGGTGATCCACATCCTGTTTCTGATCGGATTCCGCAACCGGCTGCACGTTTTTGTGGAATGGATGTGGCACTATTTCACCTACAAACGCGGAGTACGGCTTATCACCGACCGGCCGGAGGAACCCATCGAATTGCATCAACAAGGGCGTGCCCGTGAGAAAGCCATCTGAAAACGGGCGGGGTGCTCAATTACTTCTCGAAAGTTCGTAGTGCAGGGTTTCGGTTCCACCAGCTTCAAGCGTGAAGCGAAATTCAATGTGATCCCGGGTACGTTCATGGGGAACGTGCGAGCTGGAATCAAGCACAAAGGCTTCGTCGGCGGAATGGAAAATGCGGATAAGCGCATCTTCGCCCGATGTGTTCCGAACTTCCAGGTCGGCTGCCACAGATAGCTGACGGCTACGGACATCACGGGTTTGAGTAATTGTCTGGTCCATTGTGATTTCACTGGCGCGGCTGCCGGAAACGGAGAGCGGGCTGCCCGGCTCAAACGGTTCATTCAGCTCCGTATCGCCGATCAGGACCGGTTCACCGGAATCGTAGTTCAGCAGCCTGATGCTGCCGGAAGGAAGCAACGTGTTAAGCGGGGAGCCTTCACCGGTAGGGATCACATAATGAACACGCGGCCGCTCACGCCTTTCGCCTGAAGTATGATGAGCAGATACCGTAAAATGATACTCCTTCTCGAACGGGATGCCGCCGGCTTCATAAAGTACGGTTTGCAGACGTTCTCCGTGCGGCAGATCAACGGCATTGCTGAAGGTATGAGTGAAAGACGGAACGGCCCGCTGGTATCGCGGCTGACTGCCCGTCTGGTAGCCGCCGGTCCGGATTCTTGACGTTTGGACGTTGCCGGAAAAAAGCTGCAAATGCACATTTTGGAGGATCGCACCGGTGTTGTTCTGGGTATGCGCGAGCGTCCGCCAGGAAAGGCGGCGGGCATTTTCATCAACCTGAAGCTGGTGTTCGGCCACCCAGCCCAGGCTTCCGCTCAGGTAAAGCAGGCCGGTCTCATAGGTTCCGGTTTCGGGCGCCTCCAAAACAAGCAGTACACCCGATTGCTCCCGTAAATCCACGCGCTGGGAGGCCGTCACTACCTGATACCGGTTTGGGTCGGCCACTATGAGCTGTTCACCGTTCTCATCACGAAGCGAAAGCATGCCGAGGGTGTAATCTTCAAGGGTGCCGGTTACCGTGCCGGCCGGACCTTTTAATGTGACCTGTTCACCGCGAAGGGTCTGAAAAATACGATCCATCCCGCGGGGATCCAGCACGACACGCGAACTGTGCAGTTTCGCATCCCCGATAAGCTGCAATTCGGTGATCCGGCCTGCATCGGGCAATCCGGTTAGAATAACGTGATTTCGTCCGCGCTCAAGTTCAAGGCTGCGCACTTCATAAATGGAAGCAAAATCGTGGGAAAACAGGGTGATGTGCATCTCATCGGGGCCGTCGCTGTACAGATAACCGGGCTGCGTGAGAGCCGCAGCGGGCAGCATCACAAAAAAAAGAAACAGAAAAAAACGCATGTTCATGATAATCCGGCAGGTTTAATTTTGCTGATGAGGAATCTGTATGGTAAGCCTGACCTCTTTGGTCTCGCCGGGCTGTAGCTCCACGGTGCCCTGCACATAACCGCCAATACGCTCAAAAGGAATGCTGCTTTCATACACCCGGTGGTGAGACGAAATATAGTTTCGCACGTTCAGGGTGATGGCTTCCGTGCCCGTATGATCCAGCCGGATTGTGTGGTGGCTGTAGCGGTCGGTCTGCCGGTCGCCTTCATGGCGATAGCTTTCGGTTACGGCAACCGGAACTTCTTCGCGAATCGGTAGCTCAAGGCGGTCGCCGGGATTGGTGATGGTGAAATCAAGATTGGCCTGAAATTCGGGCGGACTACCGGACGTGAAGCTGTTTAAAAATGCGTTTCCCGCAGGCAATGTTTCACCTATACGGGCATCGTCATCCTCATTAAAAACGGCAAAGGCGGCGGGCTGTGCGGAGTCGGTGTGCCGGCCCTGGATCACATAAACGTATTCGGAATGGTAAGGCAGTTCCCGGTTTTCATGAATAGTAAAGCTGCGCCGGGTGCGTGATTCCACGGTGGTGGTGCCGGGCAGGCGATAGACAAAAAAATCAGACAGCTCTTCGCGTGTTATAGCCTCGTCCATCTCCAGATATGCGTCCATATCAACAAAACCCGATCTGGCAAGATCAGGCTGCCGTGCCGTTCGTTCACCGATACCGGGCAACCGCCTTATGTCGATGTCGCCCGAGAGAAGGCTCAGGCTCACATCTTCAAAATCGTGATCGGCCAGGCTTTGCAGGTGGGCTTCGGTAATCCAGTCGAGGGTTTTGTTTTCGGGATGAAGCCGGATACTGTGGCGCGCGTACCAGCCGAGCTGAGAGGTACCGTACAGAATGCCCACTTTCTGCGGACCGCTCCGTTCGGCATCAAGGGTTATAAGCAGCGCCGTTTCGCCCATAAGGTGTATCTCTTCATCCGGATAAATAAAGTAGTTCTCCGGATTATTGAGCAGGGCCTGACTCTGCTCCCCCTGAACGGAAAGAATACCCTGATGCCAGGACAAAATGCCGCTGTGTTGTTCATCACCCTGACGAAGACGGGCCGTTTTACCGTCCAGACGACTCAGCAGGGATGAAAACCCGGGACGCGACACAGGATAGCGGACGTTCTTCAGCTCACCGTCAAAAAATACCGAAATCCGGTCTATGGCATACACCTCCGGTATGTTGAGCAGCATCACCTCGTTGCGCCCGGCTTCAAGATTAATGGTGCGCACATCATATATACCCGAAAACTGCTGACTGTAAACGGTGAGATGCCGCTCCTCGGCCGACTCGGACACAATCTGTGAGTGTCCCGTCCCCGACCACAAAATCAAAAACGTGAGAAGTAAAAGTGGCTTTTTCATTGGCAGGATGATGGAGTCCGGGTTAAATTTCCTTAAGGGCATTGAGAACGGAATCGGAGCGCACTTCACCGTGGGAGGCGGTCCAAAAAGCCTGACCGTCCCGAATAATTACAACCTGAGGCGATTCATGCCGCACTCCGCTACGTTCGGCAACTCTGTCAGATAACGACCGCTGTTCACGTACATCAATGAAATGCGGGGTTCCGAATCCGGAAATAGCATCCAGTTCACGCTCCAGGCTGTTCATTGTAAATATGCAGACACTGCATGCAAAACTGTGTTTGTAGATGATGTGTACGCCCGAGCCTTCTTCGAACATGGCGTCTATTTCTTTGGTTGAATTTGGGCGGTTCCACGTTTCGGAAACGGTGGGTCCGCCGGTAAAAGACTTTAATTCATCAAATAAACTCATAATGGGTTCCATCCTGATGGGTTACTAAAAAATGAGCCGCCTGCCGGATTCCATGCCGGCAGAATGCTCCCTGCGTATGATCTCTTCACCGGTGATTTGCCGGTTGTGAGTTCTAACGTGCGAAGCCGTCCTTAATGGTACAAAAAAAACGGCCATTATGTGGAAAACACAATGGCCGTTGAACTTAGTTGCAGAAATGGCAGAATTTCGCCGGATTTATCAGTCTTCAAGCGTGGACAGGTCGCCTTCGTCAAGCCCCATCGCTCTGGCTTTCAGCACGCGGCGCATGATTTTGCCGCTACGTGTTTTGGGAAGGCTTTCAAGAAAATGGACGTTTTCGGGTTTGGCGATGGGCCCCATCTCACTCGAAACGTGCTTCTTCAGCTCTTCTTCCAGTTTTTTACTGCCGTGCACGCCCGCTTTAAGAATCACATAGGTGTGAATGGCGTTTCCTTTAATTTCATGCGGCAGGGCGATGGCGGCGGCTTCGGACACGTCCGAATGGCTTACCAGCGCGCTCTCCACCTCGGCCGTGCCGAGCCTGTAGCCGCTAACTTTTATCACATCATCAATTCGCCCTATAATCCAGATGTAGCCGTCTTCATCTATACGGGCGGAGTCGCCGGCTTTGTACCATCCTTTTTCCTCATACTGCTTCCAGTAGGTATCCACATAGCGGTCGGGATCACCGAAAATGGTGCGTGCCATGCCAGGCCAGGGCGCTTTGATCACCAGTTTGCCTTCCTCGCCCGGTTGCACTTCATTTGCATTGTCGTCCACAACGGCCACTTCAATACCGAACAGCGGTTTGGTAGCCGAGCCGGGCTTAAGCGGCGTAACAGGCAGCGGAGCGATCATCATGCCGCCGGTTTCTGTTTGCCACCAGGTATCCATGATCGGGCACTCTCCCCGGCCGATAACCTCATGATACCAGCGCCAGGCTTCGGGATTGATCGGCTCACCCACCGAACCAAGCAACCGTAAACTCGAAAGGTCGTGGCGGCGGGGCCATTGTTCCCCGAAACGCATCAATCCGCGTATAGCCGTCGGCGAAGTGTAAAGTATGGTGATGCCGTACTTCTCGATCATATTCCACCAGCGGTTCGGGTAAGGGTGATTCGGGGCGCCTTCATACATCATAATCGTGGCGCCGTTAATCAGCGGACCATAAACCAGGTAACTGTGGCCGGTAATCCAGCCGGGGTCCGCGGCGCACCACCAGCGGTCTTCATCCTTAATATCAAACACATTCCTGTGTGTGCTTGATGTATAAACCGAATATCCGCCGTGGGTGTGTACCAGCCCTTTGGGTTTTCCGGTGGTGCCGGAAGTGAAAAGAATAAACAACGGATCCTCGGAATCCATCACCTCCGTATCACATCGCGGGGCGGCAATCGGGAGCTGCATCAGATCATGGTACCAGAAGTCACGGTCGTTTTCCATGTGCACCTCCTGCCCGGTGCGTTTTACCGAAATGCAAACTTCGATAGTGGGCGATCGGTCCATGGCTTCGTTGGCGATGGTTTTCAGATCGGTGATTTTTCCGCGTCTCCAGCCGCCGTCGGCCGTAACAAGTACACGGGAATTGGCGTCGCTGATTCGTCCGGCCAGCGCTTCCACCGAAAACCCGCCGTACACAACCGAGTGCATAGCCCCGATTTTGGCACACGCGAGCATAGCGATCGGCAACTCCGGTATTTGCGGCATATAAATGGTTACGATTTCACCCTTCTTCACGCCCATACTTTTCAGCACATTCGCAAATTTGGATACTTCCCGGTTGAGGGCATGGTAACTCAGGGTTTTCACGTCGCCGGGTTCGCCTTCCCAGATCATGGCCAGTTTGTTGCGACGATGTGTTTCCAGATGGCGGTCGATGGCGTTTCCAACAATATTAATTTTCCCGCCCGTGAACCATTTGTAAAAAGGCTTCTCGGAATCGTCGAGTACCTGCTGCCACTTTTTGTACCACTTCAGTTTTTTGGCTTCATCGGCCCAGAAGCCCTCGCGGTCTTCTATCGATCGGGCGTAGGTTTTTTCGTAGTCCTTTACATTGGCCTTTTTAACAATATGCTTCGGAGGGTGATGCAATAATGATGATCCGTTGGTATGAGGTTGCGTGTGAGTTTTCATTTTTCACAAAAATTGGGTGAATACTTTTTTATGATGCCCGCCTCCGAATCCCCGAACACAATTGTTCAGAGAGCCGGAAGCCGGTTATTAGGTCGTTTTATTTTCGTGTGCCGGGCACGCGGATGTTTTCCACCAGTTCCTGAATAGAGACAGGAGGGGCTTTGGTGAAGCGAACCACGATCAGGGCCACCACCAGGTTGAATATCATACCAAGCGTACCGATGCCCTCAGGAGAAATACCGAACCACCAGTTTTCTGCATGATTGGCCTCCGGATTGATGAAGGTGAAATAGATGATATAGGATGCGGTAAACACAATTCCCACCACCATTCCGGCAATGGCGCCCTCTTTGTTCATCTTTTTGTAGAAAATGCCCAGGATTATGGCCGGGAAGAAGGATGCGGCAGCCAGCCCGAAGGCGAAAGCAATGGTCTGAGCTACAAAGCCCGGCGGATTTATCCCGAAGTAACCGGCCACGATAACAGCTAATCCGGCGGCGATACGCGCAATCCAGAGTTCGTTTTTATCGCTGAGATCGGGCTTGAGGGTTCGCTTGAATAAATCGTGAGCAACCGAGGTGGAAATCACCAGAAGAAGCCCGGCCGCAGTGGATAGTGCAGCCGCGAGTCCGCCGGCCGCCACCAGACCGATTACCCAGTTCGGAAGCTGAGCGATCTCCGGATTGGCAAGTACCATAATATCCGGATCGACTCTGAGTTCGTTGGTAGCCGGATCGCCGGTGTACTGTATGCGGCCGTCGTTGTTCAGGTCGGTGAAGTTGAGCAATCCGGTTTGTTCCCAGTTTGTAAACCATTCGGGCACTTCGGAATACTCCACATTATCAACGGTATCGATGAGGTTGGTTTTAGCAAATGCGGCAAGGGCCGGAGCGGTGGAGTAAAGCAGCACGATGAAGATAAGCGCGTATCCGGCCGAGGTGCGGGCGTCGCGTCCGGAGACGTTGAGTTCGAGGTCGTCGCGGTGGGGGCCAATTGTGCTGGTGCGTTGATCGAGGTCCCGTGGGCGGTCTTGGAGCAGCCGATCCAGGAGGGGTCCCTCGTCCTCCCCCGGATAGCTGGGCCGGTAGTTGAGGGCGACTGGCTCGCCC
>PXDL01000300.1 GCA_003566395.1 Balneolia bacterium
AAGAAGCAAAGATTGTGAGTATTTCGCCTCATAAAATAGATGAAGTGGACGACAGTGAATCAAAGGTTAAGTTCAAAACAAAAGCTGTTCAGATGATGGGTTCACCGTTGTTCGGTTTTGCAGGTTTTATGGTTGATGAGGCCAGAGTCTTAGATTTTAAAACGGGGAAATGGGCAGCTTATCAGTTTTTAAATTTTACTGATCTGTTGAATCATGAGGACTCACCTGCAAAGAGTGCTGATCTCTACAAATCCTTTACTGTACCTGATCATGTCACGAATTCTGATAAATGGCTGGATTATAAAAAACATGAGGATGAATACTTCCCACTTCTGAAAAAAAGGCTTACTAATTTAATATTATCTCTTACAGATAACGGAAATATAATATCAAGAAGAATGGGATTTATAGCGTTGATAGTTTCTGTATGGAGTGGGAAAAAAACCACGTTAAAAATTGCTATAAATAAATTTTTTAAATCTAAAAATATTACTGATAATCTGGGATTCGAGAAAACCTTCACTATTCAGTTTCAGATTACCGGTTTTTCTGAACCGTTTACAGTTGCGCCTCAAGGGTGGAACCATAATGGTGATCCACGGGATTTGTCTAAGGTGGGGTTGCAGAGTAAAAAAATCAACCTGTACAATGACAGAGAACAACCGGAAACGCATTCAGTAGTGTTCGAATATTCAAGATTCAATAATTTACTATGGGAGGGAGTCCTTGGGTCAATAGGGTCTGTAATCTTATACACCGAACAAAAAAAGAAGATCGTTGTCAGGCTACAAGAACCCAGAAAAAGTGCCATTCTTACATTTCCATTTAACCGGATTCTGACAGCAGATTTATCCGAATACGAGTTCCGACAAGTAGATCATAATGGAGAGGTTGTAGTGCCAAAATCAATCTGGAAACCGGGAGTCTACTTAACACCGCCGGATAGCAGTATTATTTTTAAGAATAAATCCTAAATACTTTAAGTCCCACATACACCATCCAACCTCAAACTATTCTGAATTCTGAACTATAGCATTCTGAATTCTCTCTATATCCATTTAAAAAGCCCCCCCCTCACAAACCCAGCGCTTCATGCACGGCCTTCGACTCTGCGGCGCGGTTGGGGTAATCGGTGATGAGGCCGTCCACGCCCATGCGGATGAGGCGTTCCATATCTTCTGTTTCATTGATGGTCCAGGGTACGAGCTTCATGCCCCGTTCGTGTACCTGCTCAACCAGCGCTTCGTCGATCAGCCGGAATCCGGGGCTGTAGATGTCGGGTACGAAGCCAAGCTGCTCGAGATTCCAGTCGAGTCCTTCACGGTTTTCTACCAGCAGGACCAGCGGCAGGGTGTCGTCTATATTTCGCATAGCCTGCAGCGTGGCGGGGTCGAAGATTTGTATAAACACCCGGTCGAGGATTTCCAGCTCGCGAAGCTCATCATATAAAAGCTGCGCATAAGCCTCCGGCTCCGGGACATAGGTATTATACCACTCGGGCAGGCTTTTGGTCTCGATATTGTAGAAAACCGGCTCCCGGTTCCGCTCCTGTAGGGCCGCTTCAACTTCACGAACTGCATCTTTCATCAGCGGTTTTACGGCGGGCATGGGCTTCTGCTCCGGGAAGTTAACATGTCCCCGGTTGCCTACATCATAACGCGCGATTTCCTCATAGGTCATCTCAAACATATTGTGGTTCATGGCATCCTGCGCGGTAATCGCGTTACCGTCCGGATCGGTGCTGATGTGGTGATGAAACCAGGGTTCGTGCGAAATCACAATCAGGCTGTCGGCCGATACCACCACATCGAATTCAAGCGTGGTGATCGGATAATCCAGAGCGATAAGCAGGCTGGGGATGGTATTTTCAGGGAGGAGCCCGCGTGCACCGCGATGCCCCTGTAAGTCAAAAGAGGGGAAATTGGCCATAGCGCGATTATTGATGAGTTCGTCCGGAGCATCTTCGCTCTCACGTTCCGGAGCGCATGCTGTAAACAGAATTGCCGATACAATAAGCAGAAAAAAGACAGATTTCATGAGGTCGGGTATGCGTGGGTTAAGGGGCCGGGTGGAAGAAATTAAGTAGAATGAATACTTGAAATCCGGCTTATCGTCATGAAGCTACAAGGAATAATCGAAAAAATAATAACCTGTGTGTTAAGAACCTCGGTCCTCTTTTTTTTTAAGCCTGTAAAAGTGTATTTGTTTGTTTATTCTGGGTTTGAAAGAATATACTTTTGTTGAAAAGGAAATAAATTCGTACCAATACTTTTCAGAGGATCGACAAAAATCGGATGTAAGGAATTTGAACAAAGGAACTCATAGATGCAAAGAAACTTCATCATCTGATGCTTTGTGTTTTTAAAACCACATGGATTCCGGTTGAAACGTATTTTACTATGCCTTCACATTCTACAGCCCCGCTGATGCTTCCGGGGCGCTGTTATCATTACTATACTCGTGCCAATACGAATGAAAACCTTTTTCGCTCACGGCGCAATTTTAGCTATTTCCTTCAGCGTTACAGACATTTCACAAATCCGGTTTGCAGAACATTCGCCTATTGCATGATGTGGGATCATTTTCATGTACTCATTCTGGTTCGCAGTGAGGCCTCAATTGGCGAATTCATAAAGTTGAAATATCCCGGAAAAGCCTCCAGCCCTACGAACTTAGAGCATGCCATTCAACACGCAGCGAACAAAGAGTTTGCGAATTTACTTAATTCTTACGCACAGGCGTTCAACAAATATCATGGTCGGCGGGGAAGGTTATTTTCTGCTACACACCAGGTGCGCGAAGTTAAAGGCCGGAAAGACTTCCTGGGCATGATAGCCTATATTCATAACAACCCCGTCAAGCATGGCTTTACAGACAGACCCGCGAATTGGGATTATAATTCTTATCACGTTTGGTCATCATTAAAACGAAATTCCGGGAGCAGATCAACTCTTTCTGCAAACCAAACATGGTTAGCGATTCCTGCACTCAAGCCGAATGAAATAGACGCAGCTCTCAAAGAACCCCGTTGATAATCAAAAAAGGATCCCGGCCATTGTCGCGTAAGCTGTTACGATAAATCAATCACCCTTCGGAAAACCCGGCGGAAGTTATTTCGAATTTTGATCGGGATTGGGGGGAATAGATAATAATATCAGAGCTTAATCAGAGGGTAGGGAGAACTTCCGCCGGGTTAATACCCGGTCACGCCTTGCAAAACCTGAGCTGTTAAATGCCTCATTATTCGATGCCAAGTATAGAACCCGGCAATTGTCCCGTAAGCTGTTACGATAAATCAATCACTCTTCGGAAAACCCGGCGGAAGTTTTTTCGAATTTTGATCGGGATTGAGGTATAGATAAAGGTATCGGAGGTTGAAAAGAGGGTAGAGAGAACTTCGGCCGGGTTAATACCCCGGTTTCAAATTGCAAAACCTGAGCTGTTAAATGCCTCATTAT
>PXDL01000551.1 GCA_003566395.1 Balneolia bacterium
GGCTTTATTTGGTTGACATTAGAGAGGGAATATTCTCATTTACGGGACAATTAAACTGTTAGGTGAACCACAACCTCGACTCAACGAGCTGCTTCATTCCATAGAAAATAAGGTTCGAATTTACTTTAGGGCTTCGTTCAATTCGTTTGGCAAGCCAGTCTCCGTCACCACCGGTTACATAAAGATCCGCAAGGTAGTCGTATTTGCGGACAAGGCCGTCCACAGCGGCAACGAAAGCGCCTGAAAGCCCCCAACGCACGGAGTCTTCGGTATTTTTCCCCGGCCAGCGCATCGGAATGTCCCGAACAACTTTCGGAAGTGCGGGAGCATATTGTTGAAGCGATTTTTCCCAAAGCATCATCCCCGGCATTATCACTCCGCCGCGATATACTCCTTTATCATCCATATAATCGATCGTGCAGGCAGTGCCGGCATCAATTACGACAACCGATTTTTCTGCCAGCGAAAGCGCCCCCAGGCAAGCCAGGTAACGATCCATGCCCATCGTGGCCGGTGACTCATAATCCAGCGATTTTTTAGGAAGGTCGTCAACTGTCAGCCATTTCAGGAGTTTACTGTCTCCCATAGTTTCATTCATTTTTTTTACAGCATCGGGTACCACCGAAACCCCGACCGTGTTTTTATCCTGCCGTTTAATCCATGAAGCCGTTTCGGCTGCATTGGCGGTTTCGGTTGTATAGACTTGCTGCCAGCTGTTGCCCGTCCAGGATTTGATTTTTATGGCTGTATTCCCGATATCGAGATAGTTCATAATTTGTATTTGGATTTACACCAGGCTATTGTTTTCAATGCCGGAATTTCCGGGATTGAGGGTGCGATAAGTGATATTCGGGGCAATATACAAACAGTCTGCCAGAATGCCTGTCCGTACCTTATATGATGTTTTCATCGGAGAAAAAGTTGTTTAAACGAAATAGCTGTCCGGAGATGTTAACTAACTGTGAGACATTTCCAAAGACTACATACGACCACTCAAAACTATAAATAAGATATTCTATGAACATTTCACAGAAAAATGCAATCATTACAGGAGCCAGCAGTGGGATCGGTGCCGCGTTCAGCAGCGCAATTATTGAAAAAGGCGGAACCGTGTATGGAATTGCCCGGCGCGAGGAGCGCCTCAATGAACTTAAGAAGAAGCTTGGAGACCGGTTTATACCGGTGGTGCTTGATATCACAGATCAGCAAAAAGTCGAACAGTGGGCCGACGTTACCTTCTCTGAACAACACTTTCCAGATATTCTGATTAACAATGCGGGGCTCGGAAAATTCGGCCTCATAGAGGAATTAAGTTCTGACGACTGGCACAACATGATTAATGTGAATCTTAACGGAGTTTTTTACCTGACCCGCAAGATTGTCCCTTTAATGAAAGCCAATCCGTCTCACACTCATATAGTTAATATCGCTTCTGTAGCCGGATTGATGGGCAATCCAAAAATTTCAGGATACAATGCCACAAAGTTCGGATTACGGGGATTTTCGGAAGCCCTCTTCAAAGAACTGCGCTTTGAAGGAATTAAAGTAAGCTGCGTGTTCCCCGGCTCCATCGCTACCGAATTTTTTGAACGGGCCGGTTCTTCTACCCACAGCCACATGATGCGCCCCGAAGACGTTGCTTCAACGGTAATTCATCTGCTTGAAACCCCGGATAATTTTCTCATTGATGAAATAACGATGAGGCCGCTTAACCCTAAGCCTCCGGAAGAGGCCTAAGGAAACTATACCCACCGGCTTCAGATTGGCCGGCGGAATTCATACATGCTTTGCAGAGCTGTAATGGATTTATCGCGAAACAGGACATAAAAAAAGCCTGAATCCGATTTTGGATTCAGGCTTTTCAAATTCTAACAATTTATCAGCACACTGCCAACTCGGGAAACTGCTGCTATTCTTTAGAGCCTTTTCTAAGCTTATGAATAGCGTACGCACCACCGGCAGCAAGGAGTACTCCAATTCCGCCATCAATGGGCACCTGAGGCGGGCCTTCATCACCGCCGGGAAAACCAGGTATACCTTGAGCGAAAGCCGTAGTTGTAACATCGGGCAATAATGCAAAAAGCAACACAAAAATCGTCGCTGCGATGATAGTATAAAATTTCTTCATCATGTAAGAGTTGGTTTTTGATTAGTGATGCGTTCCATCAAAAATATTTATCAAGTGTCAAATTTGCAAACTTTAAAACAGGAAATCTGCAAAAATTCTTAGCCGTACTTCAAGCGATAAGATACTAAATATTTACTTTCTTCATAACAGATACTCAGACCGCCTAAGACAGTTCAATTATAGCAATTTAAGGTGATACACTCAAATAAAATATTCGAGTATATCTCCTTTTTTTAATTTAATTCCTTTAACCTATTCGGTAAAACCACCAAGGGTCATCTTAATAGGGTCCAATGCTTTATCGAGTTCCTCTTCGCTCAGGTCCGTCATTTCAAGTGCAACGTCTTTAAGGGCACGATCTTCTGCGAATGCTTTTTTAGCAATTTTGGCCGCCAAATCATAGCCTATCACCGGATTTAATGCGGTAACAAGAATCGGATTCTTAGAAACTTTTTCTGAAATCACACTTTCACGCACTGTAATACCCGAAACCGATTGATCGGCAAGATTCGCAGCGCCGTTGGCAAGTAAGCGTATAGATTCCAGCAGGTTGTGAGCTACTATGGGGAGCATCACATTGAGTTCGAAGTTACCGTTGATTCCTGCAACCGTAATAGCGGCGTCGTTACCGATTACCTGAGCACAAATCATGTTGGTAGATTCCTCTATCACCGGATTTACTTTACCGGGCATAATTGAAGATCCCGGCTGAAGGGCTTTAAGCTGAATTTCTCCGATACCACTGTTAGGTCCGGAATTCATCCATCTCAGGTCATTAGTGATTTTGAGCAGGCTTACGGCAATGGTTTTAAGCTGTCCGCTGAAATCAACAGGCGCATCGACCGTGGCCTGAGATTCAAAATGGTTTTCCGCCTCACGGAATGATAGTCCGGTGTATTCGGCTATTTTTTTTGCAAAACGGTTTCCGAACTCCTGATGAGTATTAATTCCGGTCCCCACGGCTGTTCCTCCTTGCGGAAGTTCATACAACCTGGGAAGAGCAGATTCAACACGCGTGATCCCCAGCTCGATCTGACGCGCATAGCCGCCGAACTCCTGCTCAATCGTTACCGGCATAGCATCCATAAGGTGTGTGCGTCCGGTTTTGACCACATGCGCATACTCTTTCCCTTTGACTTTGAACGCATCGTGAAGTTTTTGAAGAGACGGAATAAGTTGCTTTACCGCCCCGATTCCCGCCGAAATACGAATCGCGGTCGGGATCACGTCATTCGAACTTTGTCCGAAATTCACATGATCGTTCGGGTGTACTTTTTTTTCGGAATTTCCCTGTTCGGCCAATAATTGATTCGCCCGGTTCGCGATCACTTCATTGGTATTCATGTTTGTGGATGTTCCCGATCCGGTTTGAAATATATCGAGTGGGAAATGAGCGTCGTGCTTGCCCTCGATAACTTCGTCACACGCCTGTGAGATAGCCGAAGCAATCTCCTTTTCAATCAAACCGAGTTCGGCATTTACCTCGGCTGCCGCTTTCTTTACATAGCCGACCGCTTGAATAAATTCACTGCTGAAGGTAATGCCACTAATGGGGAAATTTTCAATAGCCCGCTGTGTTTGGGCCGAATAAAGGGCGTCTTTAGGGACCTTAATCTCACCCATTGAATCTTTTTCTATTCTGTATTCACTCATAGTTCTGATACATTAATTATTACTGAATAAAACTCGGCAGATTAGGTTCAAAATAATGATATGTGTGGAATCGGGATATTCGGGAAACCTGACAAGTCTTTTATTAACTGATATTCGAATATCGCTATAAGATAATAAATGATTGACTTTTTTGCCCGATTTACTAATCAAATCCTGATAATCTGCTTCTTTACGGAAGACTCAGTTTCCCAAGACGAACCGGCTTCCGGGCATCAAAAAGACTGATTCCATCCGTGAAACAAAACAGCCAGGCAAGCAAGGCAAAAAGCTGGGCCTCTTTAAAATCAACCGATCCACCGATTTCTTCAACCGATTTTATCCGCCGGTCAAGATGGTATTCAATACGGTACCTCAGATAGGCGTTGTGATAGCCTCCGCCGGATGCATAAACGGAAAAGCCCGAATTATCCCGGACTGACTTTTTTATTCCCCCGGCTATTGACCAGGCAGTTAGTTCGGTTAAGGTTGCCGCGCCGTCTTCAGCCGACACGTCCCATCCGTACCGGTTCAGAAATTCCGCGGCCCGGTTCAAGTTAAACACCTCCGGACCCGTGGAGCTTGGAAAAGACGAATTGAACCATTCAAAACCCTGCATGGCCTTTAGCCACTTTTCATGGATTTTTCCCCGTGAAGCTGCCGCCCCATTCTGGTCGTACGGCCGGCCGGTATGCTTTTTCATCCATTCATCCAGAATACGGTTTCCGGGACCGGTATCTCCCGATGCGACTTCGAACAATTTCTGCCCCGGAACAATAACCGAAATATTGGCCATTCCTCCGATATTCAGCAAAACCCGTGATTCCCCGCTGTTTCTATAGCATAAATAATCGAGGATCGGAGCCAACGGGGCACCTTCGCCGCCCTCAGCAATATGCCGCTCTCTGAATCCCGAAACCACAGCAATTCCTGTTTCCCTTGCCAAAACATCCGGATCGGTAATCTGCATGGTCAGGGACGGTTTGTTTTCACCTTCACTACCCCGATGATAAAGGGTTAGTCCATGACTACCCAGACAATGTATTTCCCCGGAAGACATCCCGCATTGTCCGAGTTCGTTCAAGAATGCTTCGGCACTGAACTCAGCCAGCTCGCGGCTTAACCGAAGCACATCCGGCAGCCGTACTTCTTCCCGAAAACTGAGTATTGAAGCTTTATCGGCTATGGCATCCGGAAACGGAACCGTACGGCCGCGAATCATCCGGATGTCCGGCTTTTCCACGCTGCCTTCGATTTCGAAAATCCCGATATCAAGCCCATCCTGGGATGTACCCGAAAGCAAGCCTGCCACATACACAGGTTTACCGGGATTTTCTATGAGTGGTTTTGAAAATAGCTGTGTCATACGAAGTTCAGGAAAACGAATATTGAGAAGATAATACGTACTTTGGCAATGAATTAAACCACCGCTTTTATTGATAACCCCAATTGCTCCTATGGAACCTGACCAAACTCCCGACATTATCGCTGCAGAACTATCCCGGGTTTTTAACACCGAGGGTATTAAAATTTCGGTCGATCCCTTTCGCGAAATCCTTTACGTTCGTATCCCGGGCTTGAATTCTTTTACAGAAAAGCAGATAGAAGAACTGGCCGGACCCGTTCTGGAAGATTTCGACGCTGATTTTGAGGAAATAGTTCTGCTGGATTTGCCTCAAAAATGATGTTTAAACTCAATAGCTAATGATTAAGATTCAACCGCTTACCCGAAGTAAAGTCGTTTCCGTTTAATTATTTTTTTTTAACTCTATTAACAAATAAAAAACAACATTTGATAGAAAACTGCGTATATTAAGCAAGTGATTAAATGAGCGGTGCTAACTAAAATATTATTAACCATTGCACAGCTACATAATCAAAAGACATTTATTTTTCTCCTACACCTTCGTCCATAAGGTTCAACCTTCAAATTATTTACCCCCGGAGGTAACATCATGAACACAAATATTTCTTTTAAATCCACACGACTTCACGACTTCGACCGTTATCATAACAACTGGATTCGTACAGGGCGTAAAGCTGTCAGAAAATTTTTCAGAACTTTGTTTCGTATCAAGTAAGAAAACAGAGCCTTCTCCTCTTTCATATGTATGTTAGATTAGATTGATTCATAAGATTAGTTGTTAGTTATGTTTGGGAGCCCAGGTCATGGAAATTGGCCTGGGCTTTTTTTATTGAAAAAAACCACTAAAAAAATTTTCGCACTATAAGTCTCACTCCCGTGTTGCGTATTTTAGTTAATTATCGAATTACCGGACTTTCCGGATGCTTTAGTACATCTTTATTATTTGCCGAGCAATTTTCATGAACATTTTTAAAATATTTCTGGCTTTCTTTCTTGTTGCAGGTGCTGTATTGGGTGTGGTGATAGGATTAAACTGGACCGCATTCAAAGTTGTCTTTTCTGACCCCGAAACCTTTAGTGAAGGCTCTGAGTGGATCGAAAAAACCTACTCACTCGGCGGGCTGGCCGAATATATTGAGGCAAATCCGCGTCATACTTCCATCGTTTCCATTAATCTTGATAATCCCGACGATACCATCACCTATCAGGAAGATGTGCCCCGTGTTTTGGGTGCCATCGGCGGTATTTTTTTATTGATGGAGTTCGAACGCCAGCGTCATGAAGGAATGCTGTCGCCCGATGAGCGAGTTTCAGCTGAAGAGTTAAATTCTTATGTGGTGCCCGGCTGGTACGAGAGCAGGCACAAAAATGCCCTCAGACGACTCCCGAAAGATGATGACGGCAACTTCAGACTTGAAGATCTGCTGACCATCATTACCCGGCATTACAGTCAGGCGGTCTCCGACTGGCTTTTTTTCCGATTGGGGCCGGATCGCGTTAATACACTCATCGATTCACTCGGTAGCGGCAAGGTTGATCCCTGGACGCCCGGCGCAGGAATTCAGATTGCAATCAGTTTGCGTGAAGACACTCTTACAAAGCGTGAAGCGGTGGCTGCTTTAAATGAACTATCACCCCGGGAACGAGCCGAACGGTTTACGCAGCTTGCCTCGAACTATGTTTCCGACCCGTCACTCAGACGTGAAGTGCAGTCCCGCTCTGCTCCTCTGCGAAACCGTCTCCTGGCCGATGAACGCGCAATTCACGGGTTGTGGAGCAAAGCAGAACCCTTACAGTTTACCCAAATTTTTTCTACCGTTTATAAAAGGGAATTTTTGAATCCTGAAGCAAGTGCACGTATTTTAAGCCACTTTGCCTGGGCCTACGAAGACCCTGTAGTTCAACAGCATGCCACCGAATACGGCGCGTTGTTTGAAAGCCGATTGAGCTACCTTACCGGGCTTGATTTCGGTACCTCGGCCTACACTTCAAACTCCTATGTGCAGACCGTTTTTTTTGATGATCTGCCCGTAGCGTTTTTTATGCACATGTCCAGTAATTATATGAACCAGGATTTTCAGCGCAGGCTGATTTACGACCCTGAATTAAGAAGACTGACCGGGCTGGCATCACGACAGGAGCTCACCCCGTCCGGGGATATGCCTGATTCAGTATCTGAAAGTCCCTGAAAAATATATTTTTTGATTCTGTTACATTGATCATTCATTATTAATAACAACCGGAAGGAAAACCTGTATTATGAGATCCAAACTAACTCCTAAGCCACTTAAGAGCGTTTCCGATTATATTGAAGACATCAAAGAAAGCAACCGTCTGCGTTCGGCTCCGGGTCAGAAAACCTACCCGACTATAACCATTTCGCGTGAATTCGGATGCGGCGGTTTCCCATTGGCACGTACTATCATAAAAAAGTTATCCAAGCCGGACGCCAAGTGGGAACTCTACACCCGCGATTTAATCAACGCCATTTCCGATGAAGCCGATCTGGCAAGAGAGCTGAATCTGAGTGGTAAAGAAGATACCCGGAATACGCTTTATCAGGATTTACAGGAGCTGCTGAACGTCGCCCCGTCAGATTACACGAAATATATAAACCTTGCCCAAAATGTTCGAATAATCGGGGAACAGGGCCGGGCTGTAATTGTAGGCTCCGGGGCTTCCATGCTGGCCCAGGGTGAACCGCGGTTTTTCCATGTGCGCATTACAGGCAGTTTTAATTTTCGGGTACAGCGTATTGCTCAGGAACTGGGATTAAGCCGGTATGAGGCAGAAAAAACAGTGGCTGCACAAAGCAGTGAACGTGTAAAGTTCACCCAGAAATTTTCCCGTCACAAAATCGACGATCCGGCTCTGTACCATTTGGTGCTGCGAAACGATTACTACGAAACAGAGGGCATGGCCGCCGTCATTATTGAGGCCATGAAACAGTCCGAACTGCTCTGATCCTACTTTATGAAATTTCACAACTTATCTCATCTTGCCTGGCTTATTCCTCTTATGCTGATCGGCTTACTGGCACAGCAGCTCAGCGTTTATTACGGTATAGCCCGGACGTTTGAGCGCGGACAACATCACACGGCCAACATCACCGATTTCAGAATAAAGCAGATAGCAGCCCAGACAAACGGCTATGTTGACCTTCAGTTCGTTGATGAAGCCGGAAATGATGTCAGGCAGCGGCTCACTCTTCACGTGCAGCATGCTTCGCGTCTGATCGGGCAAAATCAGGTTGAGATTCGGTATCTGCCTGATACCGCTTATGATATCGTAATTACCAAAACCTATGAATATCACCGTAACACGGTACGTGTTAATATGTCGGTGATCGGACTTTCCCTGCTTGTTCTGTTTCCTATCTGCATTTGGGCCAGCCGCTTTGCGATAAGGCGGAACATAGACGCGAAAGAGGGACGTTATGAACCCGAGCTTGAATATCTTAATAAACCGGCATGACCGACCATCCAGGCACTCTATATTTGATTCCCACTCCACTGGGAAAGCGGAGCATAAACACCGTAATTCCGGATCACGTACTCCGGATAGTACATGAGTTACGGCATTTTGCGGTCGAAAATCTGCCGCAGGCCACCTCATTTCTACAGTGGGCGGGTCATCCGGTTGAAGACTTCAGACTCTCCTTTTACCCGCTTCATAAAAAAACCGGTGACCTCGAGCTTCAGGAGTATATTACCCTCATGCTTAACGGAAACAACCTGGGAATTTTAACCGATGCCGGGTGTCCGGGTGTGGCCGACCCAGGGGCGGGGCTGGTGCAAAAAGCGCATCATTTCGGAATTAAAGTCGTCCCCCTAACCGGACCTTCTTCTCCTCTGCTTGCTCTGATGGCGTCCGGGCTCGGAGGCCAGCGGTTTGCGTTCAGCGGCTATCTTTCGGTGAAGCCTTCGGTAAGAGAAAAAGAGCTACAGCTACTCGAGAAACGCTCGGCAGAGAATGAGTCAACCGAGTTATTCATGGAAGCTCCGCACCGGAATATCAACACTTTTAAATCTGCGATGAAAGCACTTGGAAACGAAACGTTCTTTTCGATCGCAGCGGCCATCACCCTGGAAAATGAAGCCATCCATACTAAACGCATAGCCGATTGGAAGCACAGCGGTGCCCCTGCAATCGATAAAATACCGGCTATTTTCGCCCTGAAAGCTCCGGAAAGGCCCAAACCCGATTTGAGCAGAAAAGCGGTGAAAAAGAAATTCAGCGCCTGATTTTCCGTTGCTCTAATACCTTATCACTCAAAAGCCAACTATTCCGGCTGTTGACATTTATGACTCCATTCCGAAGTATAGTTTCGCTCCTTCTGCTGTTCACACTTCTTGTGGCCGGCTGTAACGGTAAGCCGTCAGATTTGATTGAGGAGGAGACGTACATCAGCCTTCTGGTGGAGTTCGAGCTGATTCACACGCTGCATGAAGCCCGTGGCGACACCGAAGACACTATCCGATTCAGGAAAATGGTGATGGACGAATACGGAGTGACCGAAGAACAGTTCAGGCGATCACACGCCTGGTATGAACAGGAAATTCGCGAACAACTTGAGCGCTACCGGACCGCCCTCGACCGCTTGAATGAAGAATTCGGAAAGATGTCGGCTGCCAAGCGGGAACTGGAAGAAAAAAAGCAGCAGGAACTGGAAAACGAAGAAGACGAAACCGGTATTCAGGACTAACTATTTCAGCTCGTAATACGCGCCGTCAGCTTTTTTTACCTGTTTGATAATTCCTTCCCGCATCATCCACTTCAGCTGAGCCAGCAATTCATTCGTTGGCAGGCCGGTCTGTGCGTTCAGCTGATGAATGTGCTGCGCTCCCTGTTTTTTTAGAGAGAAAAGTATTTTCCGTGTCTTCCCGGAATCAACCGCCGCACCGGGGCTTGTTTTGTGTGCTTTACGGCAGTTATCACAAATCCCGCAGGCCGTAGCATCGGTTTCTCCGAAATAATTACTCAAAAAGCGACTGCGGCAATCATGGGTTTCAGCGTACTGCTTCATATACCCCAGCTTTTTGATCAACAGCCTGCGATAGGCATCCACCGAAACGCTGTCTATCACGGGTTTGGTTTCCCGGCTTGAAGTAAGGCGTACCATTGGTTCTCCGCCCTGCATATGAAAGTTGAGCCATTGCTCGCTTCGCAAAATCTCAAGTCCGCTAATTACCCGATTGAGTTTAAAGCCCGTGCGTTCGGCCACAAACCGGCCCGAAACATAAACCCGTTCATCAAGGCTTTCCGGGCCAAAAATGCGGAACAAACTAAGAATAAAACTTCGTTTTCGTTCGCTAAGACTACGATCCCGGTCAAGGTTTCGAAGCAGATCCACGCCAGTCAAAAACCGGACGCCAAGCTCATGATGCGAAGCATACGTCATTTCAATAACTTCCTGACGCTTGAAAATTTGAAGCCCGGCACGGATAACTTGCGGGCTGAGTCCGGTTCTGGACTGCATGCTTTCGAGCGAGAGCGGTTCCTCTTTGTCCATTTCCGAACCTACGGCAAGCTGAAAGCAGTCACAAAGGCCGTTGTATATCCGGATGAGATCCTGATGCCCGGGGTAATTATCCGATATCTGCCGTTCCATTAGTTCCATAAACTGCGGCCTGAAGAAAAGCAATACCGAAGCAGGCTTTCCGTCGCGGCCGGCCCTACCTGCCTCCTGATAATACGCTTCCAGCGATGAGGGGGCATCGTAGTGAATAACGAAACGGCAATCGGATTTATCGATACCCATCCCAAAAGCATTGGTCGCAACCACTATGGGTATATCACCGCTGATCCACGCTTCCTGAACACGGGAACGCGCCGCAGCATCGAGCCCGGCGTGATACGAAGCTGTTTTCTTTCCTGTCAGATTATGAATCGTGTCTGCCAGCTCGTTGCAGGCTTTTCGGGTCCCCGCGTAAATGAGGCCTGAGCCGCTCTCTTGTTTCAGCATGCGCTGCAGAGCGACCGACCGGTTTTCTTTAGTGTACACCCACCACTTCAGATTGGGCCGGGCAAAGCCTTTCGATACAATTTCAGGATCGCGGAGTTTTAAGACCGCGATGATGTCATCCCGTACTTCGGGCGTGGCCGTGGCCGTAAGGGCCATCCATGTAGCATGCGGAACGTACGGGCTTATGTCTTCATAAATCGTTCTGTATGAAGGCCGGAAGTCGTGACCCCATTCAGATATACAGTGTGCTTCGTCGACGGCAATCAGAGAAATGTTCAGCCGGCCCGCCTCATTCTGGAACAGCGTTGTCTTCAGGCGTTCAGGGGCGCAGTACAACAGTTTGTACATCCCGTTCCGCGCATTTACCAGCCGCTGCTCCACTTCCCGGGATGAAAGCGTGCTGTTGATGAATGTGGAACGAATACCGCGACTCTGAAGCTGGTCCACCTGATCTTCCATTAGCGCAACAAGCGGGGAAATTACCAGCGTGAGGCCTTCGAGCACAAGCGCGGGAATCTGATAACACAAAGACTTACCCCCACCCGTGGGAAAGAGTACAACCACCGGCTTTTTGGAAAAGACCGCTTTTATAACCTGATCCTGCCCGTCCCGAAACCGATCATATCCCCAATACCGCTGCAGGGCATGCTCAGCTTCCCGGTACGTTTTTGTCACATGTTCCTGGGTTACAGAAGTCGGATTCATCGGAGCGTTTTGAAATTGTAGCTAAGCAGTTGCTCTTTCCAACGATTACCGGAGCTTTTTCATAAAAAGTCCGGACAGCTTATTGAAGTATCAATTTGCGCACTTACAAGACCATATTCAATGCGAAATGGACCTCCGATTATGCTTTCAGCCATCACCATGCATGTGGCAAATTTCCGCTAACCGGTCACACGTTGAAGCGAAAGTGCAACACGTCGCCGTCATCAACAATGTACTCTTTGCCTTCGCTGCGAAGTTTACCCGCTTCCCGTGCAGCAGACTCCGATTTGTGCTGTACGTAATCATCATAAGCGATGGTTTCAGCACGTATAAATCCGCGTTCAAAATCGGTGTGAATCACTCCTGCCGCCTGAGGTGCTTTACTTCCCCGGCGAACGGTCCAGGCACGTACTTCTTTTTCACCGGCCGTAAAATAGGTGATGAGTCCCAGCTCGCGGTAAGCCGCCCGTATCAGCAGATCGAGGCCGGCACTTTCAATACTAAGCTCGCTCAGAAATTCACGTTTGGCTTCTTCATCCAGTTCGGCAATTTCGGCTTCGATGCGGGCGCAAACGACTACGGTTTCCGATCCCCTGCCGTCGGCCAACTCGCGCACCTGCTTTACATACGGATTTTCAGCACCCTGATCAGCGATATCATCTTCAGAAACGTTGCAAACGAAAAGCACCGCTTTATCGGTAAGCAGAAATAAATCCTTATAAACGTCTTTTTGCTCAGGGCTTACTTCGAACGTCCGGACCGGCTCCCCGTCTTCGATATGAGCCTTCAGCCTCTCGGCAACATCAAGCTGGGCTCTGGTGGCTTTATCTCCGGATTTTGACTGTTTTTTCAGACGATCTATCCGCTTTTCCACACTTTCCAGGTCTTTGAACAAAAGTTCGGAATCGATAATCTGAATGTCACGTACCGGATCTACCCCTCCCTCAACGTGGATAACGTCATCATCCTCGAAACAACGGACCACATGAACGATGATATCAACCTCGCGGATGTGCGACAAAAACGCATTTCCTTTTCCTTTGCCTTCCGAGGCTCCTTTCACCAGACCCGCGATATCCACAAACTCAATCATGGTCGGGATGGTTTTTTGCGGTTTAACCAAATCCGAAAGAATTTCAAGCCGGGTATCGGGCACCGCAACCATGCCCACGTTGGGGTCGATGGTACAAAAGGGGAAGTTTGCAGCTTCAGCCCCTGCATTTGATAAGGCATTAAAAAGACTTGACTTGCCTACGTTCGGCAGGCCCACAATTCCACAGCGTACACTCATTGTAATGATTTAATGATCTAAATATGATTGTTGAATAAATTTCCGTTCCGGCAACACAACCGCCGTCAATATTCCCATTCCGGGACGGCCCGGATACACGCATCCGGTATCGATGCCTATCTTAAGCGGTTCGTTGATGGGTTTTTCTACGGGCGTATGGCCGAAGACAACCGGTTTTTCCCAGTTCGGATCGGCAAAGGAGATGTGGTTACGTTCCCATAAAAAAGTATCGTAGCTCACGGTCTCCAGATTTTCTTTAATGGTTTTATGGGGCATCAAACCCCCATGTGTGAAGAAAAATTCTTCGGTTTCGTAATAAAAAAGGGTATCTCGTATAAACCGATCATATACGGAGCCGTGAAAGTCTTTCGGCCACTTCATTCCGAAGGAGTCGATAGTGGTACGGCCGCCGTTGTATTTCCACATGAAATCATCACCATCGTCAAGAGCTTCGAGCATCATTGCTTCGTGATTGCCCCTTAGAAACACACATTCCTGTTTTTCCGCGAAATCAAGAAGAAGATCGAAAACACCCCGGCTGTCCGGACCGCGATCGATGTAATCACCGATAAACAAAAAAAGGCTGCCGTGCCACGGTCCGAGTTTGTTCAGTAAACCTTCCAAAGACTGTGCACAGCCATGAATATCGCCGATTGCCACAACAGGTTTTTTCAAAATACCGGCTTGTTAATGATGATGATTAGCAGTTCAGTTCCGGGGGAATGTTTCCTCAATAAGTCCCGGACCGGATTTGCTTATTTTTCCTTCCTCTACAAGCTTTTTGGATGCTGAATCCAGAATTCCATTCACAAATTGACCGGATTTCTCTGTAGAGAATTTTTTAACGATTTCGATAGCTTCATTAATCGAAACCTTGGTCGGGATATCATCCCACCCCATCATTTCGGAAAGAGCCATCCGCATCACGCAGCGGTCGATGGTAGCGATACGCTTCACATCCCAGTTCTTTACAAAATCTCCGATAATGGCGTCCAGCTCTTTGCGGTCCCGCACGGTGCGGAGAAACAGGCTTTCGCTAAAATCCCTGAGTTTGGCGTCGCCGGTCAGCCGTTTATGAATAATAGATTCAAGAACGTGTTCGACGGAGTCGTTACTAAGTTCAATGGCATAAAGCCCGATCATAACTACTTCACGGGCGGTTCTTCTGTTAAGGGACGACATGAGGACTTTTACGGGCTTGTATTAGTTTACAGCTTGGTAAGATACGAAACTATTAGAAGCCGTTGAAGCAGAAGCTTTGCCAATCCGGTTCAAGTTCGCAAAAGAGTTCGGCGCCTCCGCCGGGAAGGTGCTGAACGGTTTTATCTATGGGATTCCGCCCCGCGCAACCCAGCGTTTACTCAGGCAGCGGCTCACCGGCCATTTCGTGTATTTTTTCCCATTCCTGCTCCGTAACCGGCTGTATGGATAGCCGCGATCCTTTTTTGATGAGCATCATATCGGCCAGAGCCGGCTCTTTTTTGACTTCATCTCGTAATACGGGCTTGTTAAATTTCTTGATGAGCTGCACATCCACCAAAAACCAGCGTGGTTCTTCCTCGGTAGCTTTCTCATCGAAATATTTGGAGTTGGGGTCAAACTGACTCGGATCGGGATACGGCTCGCTTGCCACGCGCATGGTACCGACAATGGCCAGCGGATTGGCCCGTGAATGA
>PXDL01000040.1 GCA_003566395.1 Balneolia bacterium
CAGTCTTCAAAATCCCCAGACATATCTGGATGCCAATATCACCGGTTTTTTAAATATTCTGGAAGGCTGTCGTCATTACCCGGTAAATCATTTGGTGTACGCTTCATCAAGTTCGGTGTACGGAGCTAATACGAAAATGCCGTTTTCGGTGAGCCATAATGTTGATCATCCGGTAAGTTTGTATGCGGCCTCCAAAAAAGCCAATGAGCTGATGGCGCATACCTATGCTAACCTTTTCAATATTCCATCGACAGGGCTACGCTTTTTTACGGTTTACGGTCCCTGGGGTCGCCCCGATATGGCTTTGTTTTTATTTACCAAGGCAATGACAGAAGGGAAATCCATCGATGTCTATAACAGAGGTAAAATGATGCGCGATTTCACCTACATCGATGACATCACAGAAAGCATCAGGCGGTTAATACCCCGTCCTCCATCACCCAATTCGCGCTGGTCGGGCGATACCCCAGACCCATCCTTCAGCTACGCACCCTATCAGCTTTTTAATATAGGAAAGGGCAGCCCTGTCAAGCTGATGGACTTTATTTCAGAGATTGAGAAAAATCTCAAAGTTGAGGCCCAAAAGAACATGATGGAAATTCAGCCCGGAGATGTACCCCAAACCTGGGCCGATGTAGAAGCTCTCTACGATTACATCGATTATCGTCCTAAGGTATCCATTCCGGAGGGAGTGGAAAACTTTATAGAGTGGTACGCATCCTATTACAAGGTCGAAGTTCCGGTAACTTAATCCAGCTTATGTTTCTTTAGAAGCTGAGCAATGTAAGGGTCGTCCCGGGCCATGTCTTGTAATACCCGCTTCAGGTTGGCGCCTTTGTCCGATTCCAGGTCGGCTTTGATTTGTGCTGTTTGAAGCGCTATAGGATCAATCATTCGCTTCCTTAACACAAAAACGGAGATAACCGTGAGTAGTGCGATGGCGACCATCACGGCAATGGCGATGCTGAAATTATTATCAAGCTGATCCATTTCCCGGTAAATCGAGTTTAATCTGTTTTCCAGGGTAAGAAGCCGTTGATCTAATGCCGCAATCCGATCAATGGTTCTGTCTGACTGTGCAATGATGAGCTCATTTTGGTCTTCCTGAAGTTGTTTGAGTTCAGCCCTCAATAGCCGCATTTCAATGTTTATGATCTCCGAAACGGTAATTTCGTCTTCTTCGGGTGCTTCATCGTTATTATCCTGAGCAAATGCACTTAGCTGGATTAAAAGAAGAAGATTTCCCAGGAGAAAAAAGAGTCGGGACGAAAAAAGGCTTGATATGCTCAAAATCAAAAAAAAGTAGAAAGGGTGATGATTTTATGTTTAAAGAATGCCTCAGATGAAATGTACGTGTTTACTGAAGAAATATAACGGTTATAGTTCAGTATTGGTTGGTACCGAATACGTTTAGTTAAAAGGAATACAACTTATTAGTCAGGGCTTATATTCGTGAGATAATCACTAAAAAAAATGAAAAAACGGAAGCAGGCTAAACAAAGTTGTTTTCTTCGTCTGCCACTTATTACAATGGAAGAGAGCAAAATTTCATCCATGGACAGTCCAGGACATTCTCTACAGGTACTTCACGGCCTTTTCAATCAGGTATTTTTTAAATTTGGAATACGGACTACCGAGTAATTCGGCAGCTGCCGGTCCGCCTTTCGATTTGAGAACAGCAAGCTCGTTGGAAAAAGTTTTAAAGCCGTGAAATCCGTGTGCCCTGCCTGTTCCACTGGTTTGGATTCCTCCGAAAGGAAGGCCGGGATGAGCAAAATGGCTGAGGGTGTCATTAATAACCAGTGCCCCCGTTGAGATCAAGCGCCGGCATTTTGTTTCAAACTGCTTATTTTTTGTGAACAGATAACAAGCCAAAGGGCGGCTAAGCGGGTTTAACATTTCGAATAACTGCTGTTCGTTTTCCCAGGTGAGGACCGGCAGTAAAGGTCCGAAAATCTCTTCTTCCAAAATCGCAAGCTTCTCGTTTGCTGATGCAGGTTCCAGTATGGTAGGGCCGAAATGAAGAGAAGATCGTACTTGCTTCCCTTCGACATGAATGGACGCTCCGGACTCCCTGGCTTCTTTTAGCAAAGCTGCAATACGGTCGTAATGCTGTGTGCTTATAATTTTTCCGTACGTATGCTCGGTTGAGGAGTCCTCAAAACAGTCAGGATATCTTTTGAGTATTTCATCTTTGAGCAGCTTCAGAAAAGTATGTCTGACCGATTTATGTACATAAACAAGATCGGGGGCAATACACGTTTGGCCACAGTTCGTAAACTTCCCCCAGGCCACTCTGCGTGCTGATTTTTCCAGATCGGCATGAACATCAATAATGCAGGGTGATTTTCCGCCTAACTCAAGCGTCACTGAGCACAAGTTTGCCGATGCGGCTTCCATTACCTTGCGCCCGACTGCAGGGCTGCCGGTAAAAAAAATATGATTGAAGGGCATTTCCGTTAACTCACGGGCCGTTTCCGGACCGCCCTGAACTACTATTACTTCGGACGGACTGAAACATTCCCGGACTATACTTTCCGTTACTTCATTGACGGAAGGGGTGAACTCCGAAGGTTTAAGGACGACTGTGTTCCCGGCTGCAATAGCTGATACAAGAGGGCTGATGCATAAATTAAACGGGTAGTTCCAGGGCGAGAGAATCAGTACGCATCCCTTTGGCTGGTAATAGATGTAAGAAGATGCGTTTAGATGAATTATAGATTTTTCGACCTTGTGGGGCTTGGTCCAGGTCGATAGCTTACCCCGGGCGTGTCTGATTTCTTTAAGTACAGGCAGAATTTCGGTGACGTCGGCTTCCGAGTCAGGTTTGCCAAGATCGTTAAATAAAGCCTCCTGAACGGATTTTCTGTGCGTTATTGTAGCTTTTTCAAGTTTTTTAAGTTTATTTAATCTCTCTTCGACATCAGAATACTTTAAAATGGAACCATTTCTTAGTAAATTGTGTACTTCCTTCAAAGGAAAACCATTCATGATTAAGTTTAGCTGAGTGTTTTTTTCTAAGATAAAAAATTATATTTTCACATACGTGTATCTCTAAATAGAATCATCAAATCAAAATAATTATGAGAACTCAATTACTGGCATCTGCGTTTTTAGCATTTATCCTATTTGTGTCAGGCGTTGTATCCGACACGACGGCCCAGGAGAACGAAAGAAGATTTAGCATCTCAATAAACGGTGGTGTAACAGTTGCGGGAGATGGATTAAGAGGATCACCAACAGGCGGTATCGGTATTGAAACCGATCCTCAAATCGTTTTCGGTGGTTCGCTTCAATATTCTTTTACCCCAAGCTATTCTTTGGCGTTATTTGGTCAATATCACAGATTTGAAAATGCCGATGGAGCAAGAATTCGGGGAGACCTGGTTCATGAGTTTGAGAGCGAGATTATCCATATCGGATTAAGAAACATTATTCACCTTAATCAGCTCTTAGGTTTAAACAGTGTGAGTAACTACATCGGCCCGTTTGGTCATTTCGGTTTCGGTGTTAATATTTACGATAATGATTCCAACCTCTTCGGCACTGAATCAGGTGAGCATTTAGCAGGTGTTATTGGTCTCGGTTTGAATATCTACTTGTCAAGAACCATCGACTTATTTGGACAGTATGATTACCACCTGACAACTAACGCAGTTGGTGCTCGCTCCAATAGTAGTACTCCTGAAACTGGTGCTAACAGACGCCATGTAACATACGGCATTGCGCATGGTGGTCTGCGTTTTCACTTCGGATCCTCAGATGCTCGCAGCATGACCTGGAGAAGAGCTCCGATGAATATTTATGAAGACGACTACAATCGCCTGATGGCCCTAAACAGCCGTATTGATGAAATCGAGCGTCAGCTTGAAGATCAGGATCAGGAGATTCGCCGCCTTGAGCAGGACCTTCAAACTAAAACACGTCAGATTGAAGGCAATGTTGAACAGCATGAAACCCGCATAACCAATCTTGAGCGTCAGTTTGCTGAAATGCAGGAAACCGTACGCGATCTCGATCGCCGTCGTGACAGAATGGTGGAAACGGACGATCAGGGACTCACTCAACAGCTTGCCGACGGCCACTACGTACAGGTTTATGCCGGTCTCACCATGGCACAAGCACGTAATGCACGTAACATGATTGTTGAAGCCCTCGACGGAGTAATTGAGAATCCTTCTCAAAGAGTTCTTATTACACAACGTCGTCAGTTCTACGAAGTGCGTGTCGGAGTATTCAACCGCTTCCCTGACACCGTTGATGTTCTCAGAACAGCTCAGAACGTATTCAGCGATTCATTTGTGGTTACTTTCCCGCGTCCTGCACACCTTCGCGATCAATACCAGGATATCAGAAAAGCTGAATAGTAAATTGAGTTAACCGACTCAAATTTAGATGCCTAAATAGCCGGATGTGCTTCACATCCGGCTATTTTTTTGCCATTTTTTGTCCTCTCTCTGAGAACATCATGTAATGTTATCACTTTAGAAGATGATCAAAACCCAAAGCAGCCTTTCCCCGGAGAATAGCAAAGTAAGGTTGGACTGAAATGTCATTGACCACAGTTGATACAAAAAAAGGAGTGTCCTCTGAGAACACTCCTTTTTTTTTGAGATAGTTTAGCTTCTAAAGGGATATCCGCTTTAGATGTTCCACACCATCAAGTGAGGAGATATCATGAACTACGGAAGTATCTGCCTGCTTATCGGTCACAATAGCTGTGACAGCCTGATGGTTCGCCTTGTCGCGCCCGAGGCTAAGCGAGGCAATATTGATGTCTTCCTGCGCCAAACGACTGCTAACAGCGGCAAGCATACCGGGCTTATCCACATTTTTATACAGGATTATGTTGCCTTGAAGCTGAAGCTCGATTTGGAGCTTGTCAATTGTAACGATTCGGTAATCCTTGTCGCTAAATATGGCAGCAGAAACAGAACTGAAGGCAGGTATTCCGTTCAGATGTACGGTAATCTGCTCTGCGAAAATCTTACCCGCACCTTCTCTGACTTCTTTCACGCGGATTCCTTTTTCGGTTGCAAGGTAGCGCGCGTTTATCAGATTAATCGGAGCTTCATCGATTTGATGGAGGTACCCGGCAAGAAATGCATCGGTAAGTACTTCCGAATGCTGACCGCATGCACCTGAATATTCGATCGTTAACTCTTTGACATTCCATCCTGCTACCTGAATTGCAAAACGGCCAAGCTGCTCCGAGAGCTTCAAATAAGGCTGGAGCTCTTTGTTTGTCGACAATGCTATGGACTTTCCGTTAATGCTTCCTTTGTAGTCTTTATGTTCAGCCGCATCGGCTATTTGGCGGGCAATTTGCACGGCTACTTTTTCCTGGGCTTCTTCTGTTGATGCGCCGAGATGGGGCGTACAAACTACGTGAGGATGTTCAAGCAGGGCCCGAAGGTTTTCTTCAGGGGGTTCATTGCTGTACACATCAAGGGCCAATTCGGCAATGGTGCCGTCTTCAAGTAAAGGAAGAAGGTCTTCTTCATTGAAAATACCGCCACGTGCACAGTTAACGAGCCGAACCCCTTTTTTTAATTTAAAAGCATTCTCAGCGCTGATTAGATTTCTGGTTTTATCGGTGAGTGGGGTATGAACGGTTATAACGTCGGACTTCCCGAGCAGTTCATCCATCTCAACAAGCTTAATGCCCAGTTCACCTGCGCGCTCTTGCGTCATATAGGGATCAAAGCCAATGAGGTTCATCCCAAATGATTTCATGCGCTGTGCTACGGCTGAGCCTATTTTGCCAAGGCCTACAATGCCAAGCGTTTTTCCGTGAACTTCGGTGCCCAGATATTTCTTGCGGTCCCACCGGCCTGCTTTCAAAGACTCAACGGCATTTGGAATGTTGCGAACCAAAGACAGAATAAGACCGCAGGTATGCTCGGCGGTAGAAATTGTGTTTCCGTCCGGTGTGTTCATCACAAGAATACCCCGCTTGGTGGCGGCAGAAATATCAATGTTATCTACGCCTACGCCTGCACGTCCGATGAAGCGGAGTTTCCGTGCTTTTTCCATCAGCGCATCGTCTACTTTGGTGGCGCTCCGTACAACTATCCCGTCGGCATCACTGATTTCCTTATGAAGCTCTTCAGCACTGATCTTGCCGAATACTTTGGCTTCAATGCCTCGTTCAGATAATATTTCGGCAGATACCGGATCAACATTATCCAGTAATAATACTTTTAGTTTTTCACTCATAGGTTTAGGTTTTTTATGTATCGTTAACTCATAGCAAGTAAGGAAAGGGTCAGATAAAATCCTGTATCAACCCGACAAGTTCGGTCGTGCCTTTGCCTGTGGTGGCGGAAACAACAGCTACCGGCACCTCAATGTTCATCTCTTTCTGAAAAACGTCAAGCTGCTGCCTGGCGTACTCAATTTTAGTCTGAGTTAGTTTGTCCGATTTGTTCAGGCAAAGTGCAAAAGGTGTTTCGTTGGTGGCAAGCCAGTACATCATGTCAAGGTCGGATGACTGCGGACCGTGTCTTATATCAATTATAAGAATCACCAGATTGAGGGTTTTCCGGTTCAACAGATATTCTTCCATGGCCTTGCCCCATCGCTGTTGCTCTGTTTTTGAAACCTTGGCATAACCATAACCGGGAAGATCTACAAGGTACCATGACTCATCCATCATGAAGTAATTCATCTCACGGGTTTTGCCCGGCACATTGCTTGTTTTGGCCAGTTTCTTGCGGTTTGTGAGGGCGTTTACAAGTGATGACTTTCCAACGTTAGAGCGTCCGGCTAAACAAAATTCCGGCCGGTCGGGAGGAGGGCAGTGAGCGAGCGTGGGGGCCGAAAGTATGAAGCGGGAGTGTTTAATTTGCGGAGTTTCTTCCGGGTTTGTCATACCAGTTCGTTGGCTTCTTTGGATGACTGCGTTTCAACTTTTACAGGGTAGTTGCCCGTAAAGCAGGCGTTGCAATAATGCTGGTTAGACGGATTCGCTTCTCTGACGGCCGAGAGCAGCCCTTCAGGTGAGAGGTAATGCAGACTATCCACGCCCAGCGCGGCAGCAATTTTGTTGATATCTCGGTCGTAGCGGTTGGCTATAAGTTCTTCCGGGCTTGGGAAATCCATTCCGTAAAAACAGGGTTCGATTATGGGAGGAGAACTGACCAGGAAATGAATTTCCGCAGGATCGCATTTGCGTATCATCTCAATAAGCATCCGGCTGGTTGTTCCACGCACTATGGAATCATCAACGATAAGTACGGCACGGCCTTCCAGCACGCCCTTAACCGGATTAAATTTTGTACGAACTTTCATTTGGCGTGACTCCTGCCCCGGCGAGATGAAGGTCCGCCCGACATAATGATTCCGGATAAGCCCGATCTCATATTTACAGTCGTAGCCCAGCTTCTGGCTTTCACTGGCATAGCCAAGTGCAGCGGTATTGCTTGAGTCGGGTACCGAAATAACGATGGGTTTCATCCCCGTGTTTTTGGAAACTACTTTTTCTACCGGATGCTCCCTCGCCAGAAATTTGCCGATTTTACGACGTACTTTATCAACATTTTCCCCGAATATTCTGCTGTCCGGGCGGGAAAAGTAGATGAACTCAAAAACGCAGGCAGCGGTATTTGTTCCTTGTTGTCTTTTCAGATTGCGGGATTCGGGTTGCCCGTCAGCACGCGTGTTTTGGTTGATAATAACAACTTCTCCGGGCTCGACATCCCGCACATAATCTGCACCGATTATATCCAGGGCACAGGTTTCACTGGCGGCTATCCAGGCATCGCCCAGACGTCCGAGGCACAAAGGCCTGAAACCGTTGGGGTCGCGAACAGCAATGAGGGCGTCATCGGTCTGAATGACCAGACAGTAGGCCCCTTCAATCTGATTGAGCGCATCCATTATCTGATCTATCTGGCTTGTTTCCTTGCTGTGCGAAATCAGGTGAAGGATTAGCTCGGAATCGGAGGTGCTTTGAAAAAGTACCCCTTCATTTATAAACCGCTCCCTGAGCGAGCGGGCATTTGTAAGATTGCCGTTATGGCCAAGTCCAAGATTGCCTTTTCTGTAATGCACGCGAAAAGGCTGAATATTGGCCGGATTACGCGATGAACCCGAGGTGGAATACCTGTTGTGGCCTATGGCATGATCGCCACGCAGTTTATCAGTGAGGATTTTCTTGTCGTCATAAACATTCAGAACAAGGCCGAAATCTTTGTGCATCGGCATGATGTTCATTTTCCGTGATTCATCATATACCGAGCTGACTATGCCGGCCGACTCCTGCCCCCGGTGCTGGAGCGCATGAAGTCCGTAATAAGTCATCAAAGACGCCTCAGGATGGTTGTAGATGCCGAAAATTCCGCAATAGTCTTTAGGCTTGTCTGAACTCATTGGGATAGACGTGATGCAATCAAAAAAAACGGGACAAAAAGAATATACGCAGATTGAAACATGTAATTGAATACAGATTAACTGTGTTGTCCCTAAACAAAAAAAGCAGAATCCAATCGGATTCTGCTTCGGAGCGAGCGAGAAACGGGACTCGAACCCGCGACCCCAACCTTGGCAAGGTTGTGCTCTACCAGCTGAGCTATTCTCGCTTAAATTTGGAAGACTTAAATATACAACTAACGGGTACCCTTTGGCAAGCTTCTTCTTTATTTTTTTGAGCCGCTTTTTTACGTTGTGTATGTGAGCTTGATTTAAATCCCTGTGATACATTGATATGGGAATGATCAAGGCTATATATTGTTGTACTAACAGAAGGTTTTTCAAATCTGTAATTTTGTCCGTTTTCACCTTTTTTCGAAAATGAAATCCTCACACAGATAGACTATTATGCGGTTATATTTTTACTCAGGCGATGAAGACGAACAGAGTATTTGGTTTAACGGAGCCTTCTAACTGGAATTTTTTTATGAACGAAACAGAGCAAATTATTAAAACTCTAAATCATTAAAAATTAATACTTTTACGTGCTAAATTCTGCTATGAATGAATCCTCCGGAAGGCTTGTGATCAAGTACGGAGGAAACGCTATGACCGATGAGTCGCTTCGTCGGGATTTGCTAAATGAGATATCAAAGCTTCACAAGGCAGGCCACTCCGTAATACTTGTGCATGGTGGAGGGCCTGAAATTCAGCGTTTGCTTAAGCTTGCCAAAATCGAAAGCGAGTTTGTGGAGGGGCACAGGCGCACAACGGAAGAAATCATGTATTTCGTCCAGCTTGCGCTCAGGGGTGAAGTCAACGGTTCCCTTGTGCGAATTCTGAACCACGCCGGAACTCCGGCCGTGGGAATTTCAGGCAAGGACGGTGGCATGGTATCTGCGATTAAACGCTACCATATTACCGGTGAGGCTGATGGTGAACAGGTAAAAGCAGACATCGGCTATGTAGGCGACGTTGATCACATAAATCCGGAGCTCATCCTCAAGCTTTCCGAATCAGGCTTTCTGCCTGTAATTGCCCCGATCGCCCTGGGCAGCGACGGTTTTGATTACAATATTAATGCCGATATCTTCGCCGGGGCTATCGCTGCCGCTGTAAAGGCAGATCAGTATATTAGTTTAACCAATGTGAACGGACTTTATGAACATTTTCCGGACGAAAACAGCCGACTCGAACACATCACCCTTAACCAGCTGCGCGAGTTTATGGTTAAAAGCGCAGCCGGAGGTATGCTCCCGAAACTTGAATCGATACGGCAGGCCCTCGAAAACGGAGTAGAGGCTGCACATATCGTAAACGGGACCAATCCTGAAGCTATGTACAGACAAATAACCGGTGAGGCTGTATCCGGAACTTTAATCACTAAAACGTAACATGAAATCACTACACGATTTAGATACCGAATATCATTTTAAAACCTACAAACGCTACCCTGTTACTCTTGAACGAGGCAGCGGTTCGCGGGTTTGGGATGTAAACGGCAAAGAATACATCGACGCGCTTGCAGGAATCGCCGTTAATAACGTCGGCCACTGCCATCCCGGCGTTGTGAAAGCCATTCAGGAGCAAACCGGCCTTCTAATGCATACGTCCAACTTTTTCACGACCGAACCGCAGGTGGATCTGGCCAAAAAGCTGGTGGAAATCAGCAATCACGACCGCGTTTTCTTCTGCAACAGCGGAACCGAGGCTATTGAAGGTGCACTGAAACTTGCCAAACGGTACGCCAACAAAACCGGTAAAAAAGGAAATATAATTTCTATGTCAGGCGCGTTTCACGGCAGAACGCTTGGCGCACTTGCCATGGGACAGCAAAAGTATCAGGATGGATTCGAACCCATGCTTCCCGGCTTTGAACAGGTGCCGTTTAACGATATCAAGGCGCTTGAAAAGGCAATGAACGATGACACCGTTGCTGTATTTGTTGAACCAATACAGGGTGAAGGCGGCGTACATGTGGCTGATAAAGATTTTATGACCGAGCTTAGCTCTCTGTGCATGGAGTATAAGGCGCTGCTTATTTTTGATGAAATCCAGTGCGGGGTGGGCCGTACGGGCAGCTTCTTTGCCTATGAACAGTTTGAGGTTGTGCCCGACGTGGTTACCCTGGCGAAAGGGCTCGGCGGCGGATTTCCTATTGGTGCAATTCTCGCCACAGAGAAAGCAGCGGACGTAATTGAATACGGAAAACACGGAACTACCTTTGGAGGCAACCCGATTGCCTGTAGGGCCGGCCTTGCAACCATTGATGCCATTTTTAAAGAAGGGATGCTCAGACAGGCTGAGGAGAACGGGTCCTGGCTTCGTGATCGCATCAGGATGGAAATGCCGGGCGAACCCGGAATTACCGAAGTTCGTGGCCTGGGCCTGATGGTCGGGGTTCAACTGGATTTTGCGGGTGCCGGCGTTGCTCTTCGGATGCTGGAAAAAGGAGTTATTGCCAACGTAACGGCCACCAACGCCGTCAGACTGGTGCCACCGCTGAACATATCCAAAGATGAGCTTGATACGGTTGTTGATGCGATGATGCAGGCTATACAGGAAGAACGCAAACACCAGACCGAGGAGAAGGAATGAGCAGGATTAAAGTTGCAATTGCCGGCGCTACGGGCTACACAGGATCCGAACTACTACGCTTACTATACAGTCATCCGGATGTCGAGCTTGTGGCGGTAACCTCAGAGCGAAATGCCGGAAAAGCCCTGCACGAGATTCACCCACATTTGCAGGATATGAGCGACATCACCCTGCAACCCCTGGCCGAGGTTGATTTAACGAAAATCGACACGCTTTTTCTGGCTCTGCCGCATCGCGTATCCATGAAGTTTGTGAAAAAACACCATCCGCTGCCGTGCAAAGTAGTTGACCTTTCGGGCGATTTCAGGCTTCCATCCGTGGAGACTTATGAAAAATGGTATGATGTAAAACATGAAATTCCCGAACTGGTGCCTGAAGCTGCTTACGGTATGCCGGAGCTGTTCAGGGATAAAATCAAAACAGCGAAACTTGTGGCGAATCCCGGCTGTTTTCCCACTTCAGCCATTTTGCCGCTGATGCCGTTGGTAAAAGAGGGCGTTATTGAGACTAACTCCATTGTGGTGGATGCCAAATCTGGCGTTACCGGAGCGGGCGCATCACCGAAAGACAACACCCATTTTCCGCATGCCTCCGATAATTTCAGTGCCTATGGCATGAAAACGCATCGCCACACACCGGAAATTGAACTGACTATCGGTCGGCTTTCACAGGCCCCGGTTGTGCAGTTCAGTCCGCACCTGCTGCCCGTGAACCGGGGTATTTTAACAGATACCTACAGCATCGCCCGGCCCGGTGTAACTCAGAAGGTGCTCACCGATATTTATGAAAAATATTATGGCGATGAACCTTTTATCCGGTTGCGCTCCGTGTCTCCTCAACTTCGCTTTGTTCGCGCATCAAATTATTGTGATATTTATTTTACCTTCGATGAACGTACCAACCGCGTGATTACCATCAGCGCTATAGATAATCTGATGAAAGGCGCGGCCGGGCAGGCAGTGCAGAATATGAATTTAATGAATGGTTTGAATGAGACCGCCGGGCTGGAATCAGCTCCGGTGTGTCCATGATACGGATAGAACATTATGGAGAATATTACCGATGTAAAGGGCTTCACGTACTGGGGCGCACATACGGGGGTTAAAAGCAAGCGCAGGGATTTGGGCATCATTATGTCTGATAATCCGGCATCAGCTGCCGCAGTTTTTACAAAAAATGTGGTGGTTGCCGAACCCATAAAAATCAGCCGGGAGCATATTAAAAAAGGAATTATACGGGCCATTGTGGTCAATTCCGGAAATGCAAACGCATGTACGGGCCAGCAGGGTTATCTCGGTGCACAGGCGATGATCGCGGCGATGTCTAAAGAGTTTAAAATACCACGAGAGCAGATTCTGGTGGCCTCAACAGGTGTGATCGGGCGTGATTTCCCTACAGAAAAAATTGTAGCCGGAATACGTGATAACGCCCGGAAACTTACCAATCGCCGGGTCGCGGGTTCGCTTCTTGCGAGTGCCATTTTAACTACGGATACTTTTCCCAAAGAAGGATTTGTTTCTTTTGAACTGGACGGGAAAAAAATAAATATGGGAGCCGTGGCTAAAGGGTCGGGCATGATTCATCCCAACATGGGTACCATGCTCGGTTTTATAATGTGTGATGCCGCCATTTCGCCCAAACTGCTCGATAAGGCGCTGAAAGACGTAGTTGACGACACTTTTAACATGATTACCGTTGACGGGGATACCTCCACCAACGATATGGTTTCCATACTTTCCAACGGCGCGGCCGGAAATAAGGAGATTAAGGAAGAAGGTCCGGAATTTGATCTTTTCCGGGAAAAGCTCCAGGTCTTGTGTCAGCATTTGGCCAAGATGATTGTCTCCGACGGGGAAGGCGCATCCAAGCTTATTGAGTACCAGGTTTCAGGATTGAAAACCCGGGAAGATGCCCGGCAGGTTATTCGCACAATATCGGATTCATCCCTGGTAAAAACCGCTATGTTTGGCCGGGATCCTAACTGGGGACGCATTGTGGCGGCTGCGGGTCGGGCAGGAGTGGACTTCGATCCGGAAAAAACCGATCTCTTCATAAGCTCAACATCCGAAATGCAGCTACTCGAAAACGGGCAGCCGGTTCGGGCGAATCTGGGTGAACTCAAAAAGCTGATGCGTTCCACCGAAATAACCATCCGTCTTGATTTTAATCAGGGGGGCGGCTCGGCTGTGGGCTGGGGTTGTGATCTCAGCTACGAGTACGTGCGCATCAACGCTGAATACACAACCTGAGGCAGGCTACAACTTCGCTTTCGTCCGGGCTTCAGAGTTGCCCATTACTTCATCGAGCATTGCCGCATCCGGAATAGCGGGCCGGTCTCTGTAGCGATCCACCACGCACAGAAAACTGAGCGGCTCGCCCTTGTCGGCATGAAACTGATGAATGGTTTCGGGGCTGATATATACAACATCAAAAGTATTGAGGCCGATGACTTCATCACCTAAAATTACACTGCCGCTTCCTTCAATAATCATTACCGAATGAGGATGACGATGATACTCAAGCGATGAGTATCCGCCTTTATCTACACGGAAAACTCTGGTTTGCATGTTCAGGTCCTGCTCCTGCTCCCCTTCACCGAGCAGAGAAAACCGGGTGATGTCCTTAAAATTCGTGCCTGTGGTTTTGTAGGTTTTCGGGTTTATGCCTTTCCAGCCCGTATCGCTTTTCGGAATAACTTTAGATTTTTTTTTCATACCGAATCAATCTGAGTAGTTAGTTTTCTGAATCTGCGTGAAGCAGTTCGGAAATTTCCCGGCTTGCATAGGTGATGCCTTTAGGATGCTGATATAAGCTGCCGCCAATCAGAAAAACGGTGTCGGGACCGTAAGATTTTAGCAATCCGGGGAGAGTTTGCCGCTGCACACCTCCACCCGGTACCGGGAAAGAAGGTTTTAGGGGTAGAGTTTCAGTATCCCGGCAGCTTTTATTTATGGCCTTGCACTGTGCTTCCGAAAACGAAAAACGTCCGCCTGCATTGGGGTAAATGCTGAAATCCGCCCCGGAAAGCCTCCAGAGGTAGCCATAGAGCAACTCCGGAGAAAGTCCGTTCTCCGGGCTTAATACATAGCTTCCTGAAAATGCCGGGTGAGCCATTATGGGCAGAGGAAGTTTCAGTGAAGCCAGTTCGCGCATTATTGAGAGGCTGCATAAGTGGGGAATCAACAGTACGCCGCCCGCCCCTTCGCGGTGGGCAAACTCGTAGCGGCGCAGCGTCTCGCTACCGTCGGCGGTGATATTAGGATAATATGTTGCCCGGTGGCCGGTTTTGTCGGCCGCTTTGCGCACCGCCTTCACGCATTTTGTTACGCGTTCACGAAAGCCGGATTTCTGCTGATTAGACAGGCCGTGATCATCCTTGACAATATCAATGCCGCCCAGGGCAAAGTCGTAGCAGATTCCGGCCAGTTCATCTGAAGTTAGCCCCACCGGTTTTAAGGCCGTACAAATAAGCCCGCGTTGGTCTTCTCCCAATTGTTTCCGCACGCCCGGAATACCGAACTGTGGACCGGTGAGAAAACGGGAGGGAAGGGCGCTCCAGTTAACACCCGTAATTTTCACTCCGCCGAACAGAGAAACGTTTCCATAAAGGATGTTCAGAAGCTGCGTGAAATCGGTGCCGGCGTTCTCTTCGGGAAACCTCAGCACCGCTTTCCAGCTGCCGGCTGCCGCTCGTTTCAGGCTTACGACTTTACCGATAGCCCTTTCGCGAATATCGGGGCTTAGAACGTCGTCGGGAAGTTC